>DASUAC010000173.1:0-2995 GCA_035763985.1 Jatrophihabitans sp.
CGATGCATCAGCCACGGTCGCGCAGTAGTGACCACGAAGATCCCGCAGACTTGAGGAGATTTCCCAGTTGACCAGCCCCGTGCCAGTCGTCGGCCGCCGCAAGGAGGCCATCGTCCGGGTCCGGCTCGTGCCCGGTTCCGGCAATTTCAAGCTCAACGGCCGCAGCCTGGAGGACTACTTCCCGAACAAGGTCCACCAGCAGCTGATCAAGGAGCCGTTCGTCACCCTGGACAAGGACGGCCAGTTCGACGTCATCGCCACCCTGAGCGGCGGCGGGGTGACCGGCCAGGCCGGTGCGCTGCGGCTGGCCATCGCCCGTGCGCTGATCGGCATCGAGGCCGATGACCGTCCGGCGCTGAAGAAGGCCGGCTTCCTGACCCGGGACGCCCGGGTGAAGGAGCGCAAGAAGTACGGCCTGAAGAAGGCCCGCAAGGCACCTCAGTACTCCAAGCGCTAGCAGGCGAGTGAGCATCGCAGGCGAAGCCGAAAAGCTCCAGCGAGGGCGACGGGCGCTTGCGTGCAGAGCGGTCAGCTGGCGGAGTCCCTGCCGCGGGGGTTGCCTCGCGGTCCGTACCGGACGGCGGGGGAGGCAGTGGGTAGCTACTTCGGCACCGACGGGGTACGCGGTCGCGCCAACGACGACCTGACACCCGAGCTGGCGCTGGCGGTGGCCAGCGCCGCGGCTCGGGTGCTCGCCCAGCACGACGGTTCGCACCGGCCGGTCGCGGTGGTGGGCCGGGATCCCCGGATCTCCAGCGAGATGCTGCAGGCGGCGGTGGTGGCCGGCCTAACCTCGGCCGGTGCGGACGTCCGGCTGGTGGGCGTGCTGCCCACCCCGGCGTTGGCGTACCTGACCCAGCACTACCGGGCCGACCTGGGCGTGATGCTCTCGGCCAGCCACAACCCGATGCCGGACAACGGCATCAAGCTGTTCGGCCGGGGCGGGCTGAAGCTGCCGGACGAGATCGAGGCCGAGATCGAGGCCGAGATCGACGCGGGCTGGACCGCGCCGCGTCCGGTCGGTGCCGGGATCGGCCGGGTCAGCGCCGCCGACGACGGCGCGGCGGCCTATCGGGCACACCTGCTCTCGGCCACCCCGGCCTCGCTGGCCGGTCTGCGGGTGGTGGTGGACTGCGCGCACGGGGCGGCGTCCGGCGTGGCCGGTGAGGTGTTGCGCCAGGCCGGTGCCGAGGTGACCGTGTTCGCCGCCGAACCGGACGGGGAGAACATCAACGACGGGGTCGGCTCCACCCACATCGAGCCGCTGGGCGAACTGGTGCGCGCCGGGGGCGCGGAGCTGGGCATCGCGCTGGACGGCGACGCCGACCGGTGCCTGGCGGTCGATCACCTCGGCCGGCTGGTGGACGGCGACCAGATCCTGGCCATCTGCGCGCAGGCGCTCAAGGCCGAGGGACGACTGGCCGAGGACACCGTGGTGGCCACCGTGATGAGCAACCTGGGCTTCCATCACGCGATGGCCGCGGCCGGCATCAAGGTGCTCACCACCGCGGTGGGCGACCGGTACGTGCTGGAGGCGCTGACCAGCCGCGGCCTGAACCTGGGCGGCGAACAGTCCGGGCACGTCATCTTCACCGACGCGGCCACCACCGGCGACGGCCTGCTCACCGCGCTGCGGCTGCTGTCCTGCGTGGCCACCACCGGCCGCCCGCTGGCCGAGTTGGCGGCGGTGGTGCAGCGGCTGCCGCAGGTGATGCTGAACGTCCGGGTCGCCGACAAGGCCGCGGTGGCCGGCTCCGCCGAGGTGCAGGCCGCGGTGGCCGAGGCCAGCGCGGAACTGGGCGAGGCCGGCCGGATCCTGCTCCGCCCGTCCGGCACCGAACAGCTGATCCGGGTGATGGTCGAGGCGGCCAGCCAGCAGTACGCCGAGTCCGTCGCCGAGCGGGTCGCCGGCGTCGTGGCCCGAGCCTGAGCCGGTCCGGCGGACAACCGCAGGGTTGCCGGCACCGTCCGACTTCGGGGTGGCCGGCACCGTGATCGGGGCCGCGATCGGCAGCATGGTCGCCGTGCTCGGCAACGCCGTGTACGGCTATTCGCTGCGCCGCACCCGCAGCCGGGTGCGGCGCACGCTGGATGTCGCGGTGGCCCACCGGTTCGCGACCGAACCGTCCCGGGTGATCGCCCAGCACGAGCGGGCCGACCCGCAGGCCGCGGCGCCGGCGGCCGGTCCGGGGCCGACCGGGGCCGGGCGGCGACCGACCGGTATCCCGCTCGCGCACCGGCCTGCTGCGGCCCAGACGGCTGGCGCTGGCCGTCGCCGGGGTGTTCGCCGCGGTGCTCGCGGTGACCACCGGATTCGAGTTCGCCTCCGGCCAGCCGCTGTCGGCCACGGTGACCGGCAAGCACGGCGCCGGGGTGAGCATCGGCGGCGGCACCTCGAAGCAGGCCGGCCCGTCGCCGTCGGAGTCGGTGACCCCGAGCAGCAGTACGTCCGGCCCCGGCACCGGCTCGCCCACGGTCACCGTCACGGTCACGCCGAGCGGGTCGGACAGCCCCACCCAGAGTTCGGCGCCGGCCACCAGCAGCCCGGCCGGCACCCCGTCGGCCGGCGAATCGCCGACCGGCAGTCCCGCCGGCCGCGGTTGAACACCGCCTCGTCCTGCTCGCCAAGTCCGTTCCGGTCGCATAAGTTTCCCTGTGTGAGCGCAGATGAGGGGGAAACCTCGGTCGACGTGTTGATCGTCGGTGCCGGACCGGTCGGTCTGTTCGGTGCCTACTATGCCGGCGTGCGCGGGCTGTCCACCGCGGTGCTCGACTCGCTACCGGAGCCGGGCGGCCAGATCACCGCGATGTACCCGGAGAAGGCGATCTTCGACGTGGCGGGGTTCCCGGCGATCCGCGGCCGGGAACTGGTGGCCAACCTGGTCGCGCAGGCCGCCCCGTTCGCCCCCGGCTATCTACTCGGCCAGCAGGCGGTCGGGCTGGAACGCGGTGACGAGTTCGTGGTGACCACCTCGACAGGGGTGCGGATCCGGCC
>DASUAC010000174.1:0-3887 GCA_035763985.1 Jatrophihabitans sp.
GAGTGTTACCGAGCGTGTTCGGCTTGACGTACTCGAGATCCAGGAACTCGGCAATGCCGGCGTCGTACGAACGGCGCAGCTGGGCGTAGGCCTCACCGTCCACCGGGGTGCCCTCGATCTGGATGAAACCGTGCCGGGCGAAGAACCGGGTCTGGAAGGTGAGCGCGAACAACCGGTGCAGGCCGAGCTCCCGAGCGCCGTCGATCAGGCTGGCCAGCAGCAGGTCGCCGATCTTGTTGCCGCGCAGTTCCGGCCGGATGGCCAGCGTGCGCACCTCGCCCAGGTCCTCCCAGAGCACATGCATGGCACCGCAGCCGACCACCTGACCGTCCAGATCGGCCACCCGGAACTCCTGCACGCTCTCGTACAGGGTCACCATGTCCTTGGCCAGCAGCAGCCGCTGGCCGGTGTAGCGGTCGATGAGTGCCTTGATCGCGGGCACGTCGGAGGTGCGGGCACGGCGTACATGTGCGGGTGGTCCGGATTGAGTCACACCTGCCAGGGTATCGAGCCTCAGCAGTGGGCCGGCGCCAGTCGGTCCAGTGGGACCAGGCTCAGCCCGGTGTTGAGCGGATCCGCACCGGTTCCGATCAGTGCCTTGCCGTCGAGCACGGCCAGCACGTCCGTGCCTCGGGGCAGTGACACCAGGACGTTCGCTCGCAGATCGACCATCCCGGCGCCCTTGGCCGCCGTTGCCACGAAGGGCCAGGTATTGACCCCGGCGAACTCGCCCGGGCTGCCCGCCGGGACGACGAGGCGTTCGACCGTTGCCGAGCCGGGCCGATTCGAATACAGCACGTCGGCGGGGTAACCACTCCACCACCGCAGCGTGCCGCCGTCGAAGGTGAAGTACTCCGCACCGCTGCCAGCGGCAGCCGCCAGCACCGGCTGGGCGAGCGGCGCGCCGAGGTAGTTGGCCAAGGACGTCGAGCTCTCGCCGGACCGTTCGATCGCCAGGCCGGTTCCGTAGTCGAGGAGTCCGATGGCGACGGCAGGCAGCGGTTGGGCATCGGTGACACCGCTGGACAGGTCGTAGGACTTGATCGTGCTGTGGTTCTGGGCGAAATTGACCTCCGACCAGTAGACCTTGCCACCGAACAGCACCGGGTCACCGATCAATTGATCTCCGCTGTCGGCGTCGCCCGCCTGGTCGAGCACTCGATCGTGCCCGGTCCGGCGGTCATGCAGTACCACCTTGGAATAGTTGCTGTTCCCGCCCGGCCGGTGCACACCGTAGACGATCCACCCGGCGTCGATGGCGGCGCTGCCGTCGGCCACCGGCTCGGTACCTTCCGGCAGCGTCGCGATGTCCTGGCCGTTCTTGCCGTCGAAGAGCGCCAGCGTGGCCTGACCGGACAGGCCGGACGGGGTCGGCTGCGCGGTCAGTTGCCGCACCAGGTACTCGCCGGTGCCCGGGCGCACGCTGATCACCTCGTTGTACGGGTGGTCGAGCGGGATCGTGCCGGCCGAGATCGCCCGCTGCCAGCTCGCAGGCATGCCGACGGTGCAGGTCGTCGTGCTGGCCGAAGGCGTCGGGCTGGACGGGGCCGGGGTGGACGGGGCCGGCGTGCTGGCGGCCGGCGTCGCGTGGTGGATCGAGCGGATGCCGACCACCGTGCCACCGACGGCGATCACTACCGCGGCGACTGCGGCGGCGACGCCCAGCGGCGCGAGTCGGTGCCGGCTCCGGCCGGTCGGCTCCAGCCGGAACGAGGGCGCACCGGTGAGCTCGTCCGCGCGCCGGTGCAACATGGCGGTGAGTCGCTCTTCCAGTTCGGTGTCGGTCATGACGATGCTCCCGGTTGGGCAGCGGAAAGGCGGACACGCAGCTCGGCCAGCCCGCGGGCGGCCAGGCTGCGGACGGTGGCGCGCCGGCAACCGAGCATCTCGGCGATGTCGACGTCGGGATAGCCGAGGTAGTAGCGCAGCACCAGCACTGCGCGTTGCCGGCGGCCCAGCGTGCCCAGCAGTTGCCACAGTTGGTCGTCCGGCTCGGCGAACCCGGTCGATGCCTCGGGTAGCCGTTCGGTCGGGATCTCCCGGCTCACCGACCGCCTGCTCCAGCTGATGTTGCCGTTCACGATCGCTCGCCGGGCATAGGCCACCGGATCGGCCAGCGGGAGGACGGGACCGAACCGGCGATGCATCGCCAGCAGCACGTCCTGCACCAGATCCTCCGCGCGGTCACGGTCACCGCAGATCAGGTAGGCGAATCGGGTCAGCGTGAGGCCGTGTTCGGTGGCCAGGCAGGACAGCGTGCAGGCCTGTGCCGCCCCGATGCGGAAGTCAGGCACCGCCACCTCCTCCGCCGGCAACTGGGTCATCACGCCCGATACGACGCAAGCGTGGCGAGTATCTGTTGCACGCGGAAATTCCGGCGGCATCCGCCGGGTAACCTTCTCAGGTGTGAGCGATCAGCAGCGTGGCAACGTCGCGATCGTGACGCTCGGCTGCGCTCGCAACGAGGTGGACTCCGAGGAGCTCGCCGGCACCCTGGCGGCCGAGGGCTGGCAGCTCACCGAGGCCGAGGCGGCCGACGTGGTGCTGGTGAACACCTGCGGATTCATCGACTCGGCCAAGAAGGATTCGATCGACACCCTGCTGGCCGCTGCCGACGGTGAGCGCCGGGTGGTCGCGGTGGGTTGCCTGGCCGAGCGGTACGGCAGCCAGTTGGCCGAGTCGCTGCCGGAGGCCGACGCGGTGCTCGGCTTCGACAGCTACCCGGAGATCGACCGGCGGCTGGCCGAGGTGCTGGCCGGCCACTCGATCACGGCGCACCAGCCCACCGACCGGCGCACCCTGCTGCCGATCAGCCCGGCCCGGCGGCCGGCGGCGGTCGCCGAGGTGGCGGTGCCCGGCCATCGCTGGGGGCCGACGCCCGTCCGCAAGCGGCTGGCCGACTCGGCCACCGGTTACCTCAAGCTGGCCTCCGGCTGTGATCGCCGGTGCACGTTCTGCGCCATTCCGTCCTTCCGCGGCGCGTTCGTGTCCCGGCCGCCCGCCGACCTGCTGGCCGAGGCGCGCTGGCTGGCCGAGCACGGGGTGCGCGAGCTGGTGCTGGTCAGTGAGAACTCCACCTCCTACGGCAAGGATCTGGGCGATCTGCGGTTGCTGGAGAAGCTCCTGCCGCAGCTGGCCGCGGTGGACGGCATCGACTGGATCCGGGTGGCCTACCTGCAGCCGGCCGAGCTGCGGCCGTCGTTGCTGGAGGTGCTGGCCGGTACGCCCGGCGTGCTGCCGTACTTCGACCTGTCCTTCCAGCACTCGGCGCCGGCGGTGCTGCGCCGGATGAAGCGGTTCGGCTCGACCGAGGCCTTCGCCGAGCTGATCGACAGGGCCCGGACGCTGGCGCCGGCGGCCGGCCTGCGCAGCAACGTCATCGTCGGCTTCCCCGGCGAGACCGAGCAGGACGTCGCCGAGCTGGAACGGTTCCTGGAACTGGCCCGGCTGGACGCGGTCGGCGTGTTCGGCTACTCCGACGAGGAGGGCACCGAGGCCGAGCGGCTGCCCGGCAAGCTGCCGGCTGAGGTGATCGCCGAGCGGGTCGGCAGGGTGTCCGAACTGGCCGAGGAGCTGATGAGCCAGCGCGCGGAGGACCGGATCGGCGAGACGCTCACGGTGCTGGTGGAGCAGGACGGCACCGAAACTGACGAGCTGAGCGGACGGGCCGAGCACCAGGCGCCGGAGACGGACGGCACGGTCAGCCTGATCGGCGAGTTGGCCGGGCTGGCCGCCGGCCGGATCGTCGCGGCCAAAGCGGTGGACAGCCTCGGTGCCGATCTGGTGGCCGAGGTGCTGCCCGGAACGATCCGATGACCGGAGTCGACCGGCGGCCGGTACGTTCGGCGGCCGAGGTCGATCACCTCGCCGATCCGGTGACCACCGTC
>DASUAC010000175.1:0-2583 GCA_035763985.1 Jatrophihabitans sp.
CAACGCTTGAGTCAACTACACCGCCGCGAGCCGTTCCAACCAGGGCCACCCGCGGTGGTCACAAGGCTCGCCGACCGGACGAACGTCCCCGGCTCAGCCGCCGTAGCCGCCACCGCCGTAACCACCCGAGGACCCGGCCGAGCTGCTACCGCCCGGGGTTCCGCTCGCCGAACCGGTGATCGGCCGCCCGGACGGCGCGACCAGCCACCACTTGGCGCCGAAGTCGTCCCGGCCCTGGCCCTTGGTGTCGCCGGCGGCCTTGTCCAGCAAGAAGTAGTACAGCGGATGCCCGGCATAGCTGACCGATCGAGCGCCGCCCGGTCCGGAGAAGGTGGCCAGCAGGCCGGTCGTCGCGCCGCTGGCCGCGCTCGGCTTGCCGAGGCTGGTCAGCGGCGGCCAGTAGGTCAGGCAACTTTGCGTGCAGGACGAGGCATTGGTGCCGTCCGAGGTGAACAGGTACAGCGCGCGGCCGGAGCCGTCCACCAGGTAGCTGCCGAGCGGGCCGCTGCGGGTGCCGACGACGGCGGTGGCACCCGCCGCCGGGCTGGCGCCGGCGGCCACGGTGGCGCCGGCGCTGCTGGTGGCCGCCGAATTGCCCGAACCGCTGGAGCTGCAGGCCGCCGCCAGCACCAGGGCGGCGGCCATCGCGCCGGCGGCGCCCACCAGTCGGGGAACCGTGCCTCGATGCAGACCGATCATGATCGCCACTTCCCTCCCCCGCGCCGAATCGGACGTCCGGGTGACCGGATCGAGACGGCGGTCAACCAGCCCGGATGCCGGACGCGGAGTCATCAGCGGGTACGCGTGCGGCCGCCCGCAGGTTCAGCCCCGATGCCGGCGGAACTCGATCACGACGGGTTCGAACCAAACCGGTCATGCGCTCGTATGGAATGACGAACCGGACGGCCGGCGGCGGTTCGGCTCTGCTCCGAGAGATTTGCGCGAGATGTGCCCGCGAGAAAGGAATTCAGATCGCCGGGACGGCGTCGACGCAGCACGCCGAGCCTGGCGACCACCACGGCAGCCGCCGCACACCCTGCATCCGGTGACGACCGGGGCGGCACGGCAGCCGTGGTGGGCGGCCACCGGTCTCCGAGTCCCGTGAGACCCGTCGCCGCAGGTGCCGTGGCGAGCAACCCCGTGCTCGCCACGGCACCCTCGCGGACGCCTGGCTGCGCACTCGAGAGCCCTCGCCGGTAGCGGGCCGGCGGCAGGCTCGGCTCAGCCGGCGGCCCTGGCCAGCTGGGCGGACCTGGCCTGGGCGCGATGCCGCTGCATGTCGAGGGCGAAGAACCCTTCGACGGCCCGGCCCAGCTCCTCATGGCTGAAGAACCCGCGGCGGGCCATCTCCAACTCCGTCGACATCCCCGGCTCCCGCCAGTGCCGCAGGAACAGCTTCCCGCCCACCGCGGGCGGCGGCACCACCAGCCGGTAGCGGGCCTGTTCGGCAGCTTGCTGGGCCTGGCCGACGATGTCGACCCATTCCTGCCAGCGGCTGGACGACCGCAGCCGGGCCAGCACGGCCGGCCGCCAGTCGGTGGAGTGCCAGACCGGCCACACCCGGACCATGATGCGTTGCAGCCGCTGCTCCGGCGACAGCTCCAGCTCCGCCGGCGACAGCCAGTCGGCAAGCCGGTCCGGCAGCGGGGAACTGCCGTCGACGCCGAGCTTGGCCTGCCCGTACGCCGCTACCGTCATGCCCTCGGCGGCCGCGAATCCATCGAGCAGGCCGGACAGCACCTCCTCGTGCAGCCGCGGGTATTCCGCGTCGAACAGCCGTGCCGCGTCCAGCACCTCGAGCTCGGATATCCGCTGTCCGTGGGCCTCCGCCGACAGCGATCGGCTCGCCAGCACCCGGCCGTGCGCGATGCCGGTCAGGGCCGCCGCTTCGATCGAGCCGGCGGCCGGCGAGGTCCGCTGTCCGGTGGCGATGCCGCGCAGCGCCGACAGCGCGTCCAGCCGCTTGATGTCCCATGCACCGCTGCCGATCCGCTCGGCCAGCCGGTCGAGCACCGGCCGGTCGCGCTCGTCCAGCCGGCTTGCGATCTCCGGCCAACTGCGCTGGATGAACGGCAACTCCTTCGCGGCCTGCACGATCCGGCGGCCGGCGGCCTCGGGGACCAGCCCGGTCTCGGCACCTCGCCGGCAGCCGTAGCGGAGGTTCACCAGCGCCACCGTCTGCGCCTGGTAGCCCCGGTCGGCCGGGCCGTGCAGCACGCCCACCTCGTCGTCGCCGTCGATCTCCTCGGTCGCGTACATCGTGTACACCACGCCGACACCGAGCATGCCGTAGGCCGCCATCTCGGCCGCCCGCAACGCCCCCATGCTGGCGGCGCCCACCACCTGCACGCCCTCGGCCAGCAACCAGAGAATGTCCTTGTGCCCGACGGATCTCCGCTCCCGGAAGAACCCGTCGATGATCACCGCGATGTCACCCGCGGCCCAGTCCTCGGCAAGCAGGTCGGCGCGGGCCAGCGGTGGCCGTACCTGTGCCTCGGGCAGCACCGCGAGCACCTCGTCGGGGGACAGGGTGGGCCCGGTGTAGACGATCGTCTGCTGCGGCATCAGAGCACCTCCGGGCAG
>DASUAC010000176.1:0-4455 GCA_035763985.1 Jatrophihabitans sp.
CGCGGTCAACCCCGACAACGGCCGGGTCGTCGTGATCGAGATGAACCCCCGGGTCTCGCGGTCCAGCGCGCTGGCCTCCAAGGCGACCGGCTTCCCGATCGCCAAGATCGCGGCCAAGCTCGCGGTCGGCTACACCCTGGACGAGGTCGCCAACGACATCACCCGGGCCACCCCGGCCTGCTTCGAGCCGGTGCTGGACTACGTGGTGGTCAAGATCCCGCGGTTCGCGTTCGAGAAGTTCCCCGGCGCCGACCCGGTGCTGACCACGCACATGAAGTCGGTCGGCGAGGTGATGGCGATCGGCCGCAACTTCACCGAGGCGCTCGGCAAGGCGATGCGCTCGATGGAGACCAAGGCGGCCGGCTTCTGGACCACCGACCCGGCCGAGGCGGATCTGCTGCGTTCCAAGGAAGAACTGCTCGGCATCGCCGCGGTGGCCACCGACGGCCGGCTGTACGCGGTCGAGCAGGCGATGCGGGCCGGCGCCTCGGTGGACGAGGTGGCGCAGGCGACCGGGATCGACGCCTGGTTCATCGACCAGCTCGATCAGATCCTCAGCATCGGTGCCGAGCTGGCCGAGGCGGATTCGCTCACCCCGCAGCTGCTGCGCCGGGCGAAACGGCACGGGCTGTCCGACCGGCAGATCGCCGCGTTGCGTCCGGAGCTGTCCGGCGAGGATGGGGTGCGCCGGCTGCGGCACCGGGCCGGCATCCGGCCGGTGTACAAGACCGTGGACACCTGCGCGGCGGAGTTCGCCGCGCGTACCCCGTACCACTATTCGAGCTACGACGACGAGACCGAGGTGGCGCCGCAGCGGGAGCGGCCGAAGGTGCTGATCCTCGGCAGCGGACCGAACCGGATCGGCCAGGGCATCGAGTTCGACTACTCCTGCGTGCACGCGGTGATGGCCTTGCGGGACGCGCCGGACAACGACGGCGCCGGCTACGAGACCGTGATGATCAACTGCAACCCGGAGACGGTGTCCACCGACTACGACACCGCCGACCGGCTGTACTTCGAGCCGCTCACCTTCGAGGACGTGCTGGAGGTGGTGCACGCCGAGCAGGAATCCGGCCATGTGCTCGGGGTGATCTGCACCCTCGGCGGGCAGACCCCGCTCGGCCTGGCCGAACGGCTCAAGCGGGCCGGCGTGCCGGTGCTCGGCACCCAGCCGGAGGCGATCGACCTGGCCGAGGACCGCGGTGCGTTCGGCCGGGTGCTGGCCGAGGCCGGCTTGCTCGCGCCCAAGCACGGGCTGGCCACCTCCTTCGCCGAGGCGCGCGCGGTGGCCCAGGAGATCGGCTACCCGGTGCTGGTCCGGCCGTCGTACGTGCTGGGCGGCCGCGGCATGGAGATCGTCTACGACGAGGCGGGCCTGCGCACCTACATCGCCAAGGCCACCGAGATCGCCCCGGACCACCCGGTGCTGGTCGACCGGTTCCTCGACGACAGCGTGGAGATCGACGTCGACGCGCTCTACGACGGCCGCGAGCTCTACCTCGGCGGCGTTATGGAACACATCGAGGAGGCCGGCATCCACTCCGGCGACTCGGCCTGCGCGCTGCCGCCGGTGACGCTGGGCAGCGCCACCATCGACGAGGTACGCGCCGCCACCCGGCTGATCGCCGAAGGGGTCGGGGTACGCGGGCTGCTCAACGTGCAGTACGCGCTGACCGGCGACCTGCTCTACGTGCTGGAGGCCAACCCCCGGGCCAGCCGGACCGTGCCGTTCGTGTCCAAGGCGACCGCGGTGTCGCTGGCCAAGGCCGCCGCCCGGATCGCGCTCGGCACCTCCATCGCCGAGCTGCGGGCCGAGGGGCTGCTGCCGGCCACCGGGGACGGCGGTGCGCTGCCGGCCGACGCGCCGATCGCGGTCAAGGAGGCGGTGCTGCCGTTCCAGCGGTTCCGCACCCCGGCCGGTGAGACCATCGACGCGATCCTCGGCCCGGAGATGAAGTCGACCGGCGAGGTGATGGGCTTCGACCGGGTCTTCGGCACCGCCTTCGCCAAGTCGCAGGCGGCCGCGTACGGCCTGCTGCCGACCAAGGGCACCGTGTTCGTCTCGATCGCCAACCGGGACAAGCGGGCCGCGCTGTTCCCGGTCAAGCGGCTGAAGGACCTGGGCTTCAAGATCCTGGCCACCGACGGCACCGCGCAGGTGCTGCGGCGCAACGGCGTGCCGGCCCAGGTGGTCGGCAAGTTCTCCGACGGGCCGGGCAACATCGTCGAGCAGATCCTGGCCGAGGAGGTCGACCTGGTGCTCAACACCCCGTTCGGCTCGCCCGGCAACTCGGGCCCCCGGCTGGACGGCTACGAGATCCGGACGGCGGCGGTGCAGGCCGGCATCCCGGCCCTGACCACGGTGCAGGCGATCGCCGCGGCGGTGCAGGGCATCGAGGAGCTGATCACCGGCGAGGTCACGGTCACCTCGCTGCAGGCACATCACCGGGCGCTGGCCCAGTGGCGCAACGGCGGTGTGGGCGAGCCGGAGTCCGACGAGCAGCCGCCCGACGAGCCGGTGACGCCATGACCGCCACCCAGGCCGGTCCGGTGCAGGAGACCGGCGAGATCTTCGACATCACCCGGTTCGGCAGCTACACCCAGTTCACCGTGGTCGCTCCGGGCGTGGCCCGCTCGTTCCAGCCCGGCCAGTTCGTCGCGGTGGCGGTCGGCGGCCCGGACACCTCGATGCTGCTGCGCCGGTCGTTCGCGCTGTACGGGGTCAAGCCTGGCACCGAGTTCGCCGGCACCGTCCAGTTCGTGGTGGCGCCGCACGGCCGCGGCACCGAGTGGCTGGTCCGGCAGCCGGTCGGCACCAAGCTGGATCTGGTCGGCCCGCTCGGGGTGCCGTTCGCCATCCCGCGCGAGCCGGTGCCGGCGGTGCTGGTCGGCGGCGGCTACGGCGCGGCGCCGCTGCTGCCGTTGGCCGAGCGGTTGCTCGCCCTCGGCAGCGACCTGCGGATGATCCTGGGCGCGGCCAGCGCGGACCGGCTGTTCGGCCAGTTGCCCGCCAAGCGGCTGATCGGCGCGGTGACGGTGACCACCGACGACGGCAGCGCCGGGCAGCGCGGCCGGGTCACCGACCCGCTGCCGGCCGCGATCGAGCAACTCGGCGCGCAGGTCGTCTACGCCTGCGGGCCGATGCCGATGCTGCGCGCGGTCGGCGAGGTGGCCCAGGCGCATGCCGTACCGGCCCAGGTGGCGGTCGAGGAGTCGATGGCCTGCGGCATCGGGGTGTGCATGACCTGCGTGCTGCCGGTACGGGGCGAGGACGGCGTCTCCCGGTTCGTCCGGTCCTGCGTGGAGGGCCCGGTGTTCGACGCCGGCCGGGTGCGCTGGGCCGACGTCGGCACGCTGCCGGCGGATCTGTTCGGCGCCGACGGGATGGGGCACTGATGATGGATCTGGCGGGTCACTGATGGTGGACATGCGAACCTCGCTGGCCTCGCTGGCGCTGCCCAATCCGGTGCTCACCGCCTCCGGTTGCGCCGCGGCGGGCCGGG
Source organism: Jatrophihabitans sp. (assembly GCA_035763985.1). GTDB lineage: Bacteria > Actinomycetota > Actinomycetes > Mycobacteriales > Jatrophihabitantaceae > Jatrophihabitans_A. The sequence goes on from DASUAC010000176.1 coordinate 3,504, forward strand.
AACTCGGGCAGTTCTTCGACGTCTCCGCGATCGGCGGGGTGGTCACCAAGTCGATCATGCTGCGACCCCGGTCCGGCCGGCCGACTCCGCGGATGGCCGAGACGCCCAGCGGCATGCTCAACTCGATCGGGCTGCAGGGGCCGGGCATCGACGCGTTCCTGGCACATGACCTGCCCTGGCTGCGGCAGCAGGGCGCCCGGGCGGTGGTGTCGATAGCCGGCGGCTCCACCGACGAGTACGTGGCGCTGGCCAAGCGGCTGTACAACCACCCGGTCGACCTGATCGAGGTGAACATCTCCTGCCCGAACGTGGAAAGCCGGGGGCAGGTGTTCGCCTGCGACCCGCTGGCGGCGTCCCGGGTGATCTCGGCGGTACGCCGGGCCGCGCACCCGAACACCCCGGTGTTCGCCAAGCTGTCGCCGGACGTGACCGACATCGGCCAGATCGCCCGCGCGGTGGCCGACGCCGGCGCGGACGGCATCTCGTTGATCAACACCCTGCTCGGCATGGTGATCGACACCGAGACGCTGCAGCCGGCGCTCGGCGGGGTGACCGGCGGCCTGTCCGGCCCGGCGATCCGGCCGGTCGCGGTGCGCTGCGTCTGGCAGGTGCATCGTGCGGTGCCGCACCTGCCGCTGCTCGGTATGGGCGGCATCGGAACCGGCAAGGACGCGCTGCAGTTCCTGCTGGCCGGCGCGTCGGCGGTCTCGGTGGGCACCGCGGTGTTCCACGATCCGTCCGCGCCGATCCGGATTCTGGCCGAGCTGGAGGCAGAACTCGATCGGTGCGGCTTCGCCTCGGTGGCCGATGCGGTGGGTTACGCGCATCGGGAACCGGGTTCGCCGCGGGGCAACGGCGCTCCGCTGCCCCCGCACGAGCCGTTGCCCGGCATCGACCCGGAGGAGATCAGCGCATGACGTTCGGAAGGCGGCTGGAGGAGATCAGCGCATGA
>DASUAC010000177.1:0-12355 GCA_035763985.1 Jatrophihabitans sp.
CCGAGCGGGGCGCACCGCTCGGCCGGCAGGGTCATGTGCAGTGGTCGAACACACGCTGGTGAGTTCAGCACAGGCAGCGCCACCCGAAGGCGGCACGGGTCAACCGTCAACGGTACGGATCCACCGGGGCAGAGGTCAAACCGGCCTACGCGGCAGCGGTCCGTCCCGCCTGGCAAGACGGCCAACCGATGAATCTAACCGGCCGTTGGTCCCGTGATCGCTGGCGACACGCCGTGGTCATCCCAGGAAATTTGAAATCTGGCAGTGTCGCCCATTGTGGGTTCGGCGGGACCGCTGTTAGGTTGTCCGACCGAAAGATTTAATCGCTGCGGACCCGTTCAAGACACCCCTGTGCTCGGCCTTGCCGGTCGAGTGCTGTGGTCGTCCCTCCACACGGTGTGGATATAGCTGTGGATTATTGTCGGGTCTGGCTCATCCTGTGCGCCGACGTCCGCCCGGTCGGTCAGGAAGCCCAGCGGTTCACGGGGGAATGGACAACCGAGGGAGTGAACGTCAGTTGGCGGACGAGCTCGCGGATCTCGCGGACGTCTGGAACCGGGCAATCAACCAGCTTGATGACCCCTCCGTACGGCCGCACCAGCGTGCGTGGCTGAGCCTCACCCGGCCGATCGGCCTGCTCGAGGACACCGCGCTGCTCGCCGCACCGAACACCTACGCCAAGGACTACCTCGAGGACAACCTGCGGCCGCTGATCACCTCCGCGCTCAGTCAGGCGCTCGGCCGGGAGATCAACGTCGCGGTCACCATCCAGCCGATCGATCCGGCCGACCGGCCGAACGTGCTCGGCGGCGCGAACGGTGATTCGGTCGACGACCGGCATCGCCGGCGCGGCGAACTCGGCGGCCTGGCCGACCGGATGCCGGCCGGTGAACGGGTATCGGTGGCAGAGCGCAGTCCGCTGGTGGACCGTGGCCCGCTCGGTGAACGCGCCACCGATGGTGATCCGGACGGTGAGGACATCGATTCCTACGACCGGTTCTCCGATCGGTTCACCGAACCGGCGACCGGCCTCGGGATGTGGGACACCAGTCCGGCCAACGTGGTGCCGATCGACCGCGAGGCTCGGCTCAACCCCAAGTACACCTTCGAGACGTTCGTGCCCGGTTCGTCCAACCGGTTCGCGCACGCAGCCGCGGTAGCCGTGGCCGAGGCGCCGGCCAAGGCGTACAACCCGCTTTTCATCTATGGCGATTCCGGATTGGGCAAGACCCATCTGCTGCACGCCATCGGCAGTTACGGCCGCCGGCTGGACCCGAGCATGCGGGTGCGCTACGTCTCCAGCGAGGAATTCACCAACGACTTCATCAACTCGGTCCGGGTGAACGACGTGCAGTCGTTCCAGCGCCGGTACCGGGATGTCGACCTGCTGCTGATCGACGACATCCAGTTCCTGGAGCGTGCCGAGCAGACCCAGGAAGCGTTCTTCCATACCTTCAACACGCTGCAGATGGCCAACAAGCAGATCGTGATCTCCTGCGATCGCAAGCCGGAACAGCTGTCCGGGCTGCAGAATCGCCTGGTGACCCGGTTCAAATCCGGGCTGATCACCGATGTGCAGGCGCCCGACCTCGAGCTGCGGATCGCGATCCTGCGCAAGAAGGCCGCCAAGGACGGCATGACGCTGCAGCCTGGCGTGATGGAGTTCATCGCCCAGCGGATCCAGAGCAACATCCGGGAGCTGGAGGGCGCGCTGATCCGGGTGGTCGCCTTCGGCAGCCTCAACAAGCAGGAAATAGACCTGAAACTGGCCGAGATCGTGCTCAAGGACCTGGTTTCGGAATCCGATCGGCCGGATATCACCGCCACCACGATCATGGCGGTCACCGCCGAGTACTTCGGCGTCACCATCGAGGACCTCACCGGTGGTTCGCGCACCCGGGTGCTGGTGCAAGCCCGGCAGATCGCGATGTACCTGTGCCGGGAGCTCACCGAGCTGTCGCTGCCCAAGATCGGCCAGACCTTCGGCGGCCGCGACCACACCACCGTGATGCACGCCGAACGCAAGATTCGCTCGCTGATGATCGAACGGCGCAACGTCTACAACCAGATCACCGAGCTGACCAGCCGGATCCGCAGCCGTGCTCGGTCCTGATCTGCTTTCGCCCTCACTCCCCCGCTTCCCATCCGGCGCCGCCCGACCGGTCGCCGGCCAGCTACCGGTCGCCGATGACGCCGCGACAGGTAGCTATGCACGCGGCCGCCGGCTCGTCCCCGCGGTGTGCCGCTATAGCACATGTTGCCCGCTACCGCGTCCCGTTCCGGCTACCGGTTCCACAGTGTGGGTAGCCATGTGGAAAACCTCTGACGGTCGTGTGGACCACACTCACCGGTTTCCTGTCGTCCACCCGCCGGTAACCCGGATACCCAGCCGGCCGGTCCAGTACCCACACCCCGGCAACCCGCTGACCTGGGAAAACGCCATGCGTCCACAGGATCCACAGACCATATGACGACGATGACTGAGTTCTTTCGATTGAATGAAAAGAACCCAAACCCTGCTGCTGGGGATTGTGGACGCGCCACCGGCCACCCGGGCGGGACGGCTGACAGTGCTCTGCAGCAAGATGTGTGGCACACCCGACCTGGTACCAGAGCCGGGACCCGACCTGGAGGCATGCGATGAAGTTCCGTATCGAGCGCGATGCACTCGCCGAAGCGGTTGCGTGGTCGGCTCGGAGCCTGCCCAGTCGGCCGGCAGCCCCGGTGCTCGCCGGGCTGCTGCTGGAGGTGACCGACGACCAGCTGACCATCTCCGGTTTCGACTATGAGGTGTCCACCCAGGCCCAGCTCGAGGTGAACAGCGGCTCCCCAGGCCGGGCGCTGGTATCCGGCCGGCTGCTCGCGGACATCGCCAAGGCGCTGCCGGCTCATCCGGTGGAGTTCGTCGCGGACGGTTCCCGGGTCAGCATCACTTGTGGCAGCTCCAAGTTCACCTTGCCCACCATGCCCGACTCGGACTACCCGCGGCTGCCGGAGCTGCCCAGCACCGCCGGCACCGTCTCCAGCTCGGTGTTCGCCCGGGCGGTCTCCCAGGTCGCCATCGCCGCCGGCCGGGACGACACGCTGCCGATGCTCACCGGCGTCCGGTTGGAGATCGACGGCGATCGGCTCACCCTGGCGGCAACCGACCGGTACCGGCTGGCGGTTCGCGAGCTGACCTGGAGCCCGGCCAGCAGCGCGGCCGCGGAGGCGCAGGTGCTGGTGCCGGCCCGGACCCTGCACGAGGCGGCCCGCAGCCTGACCGGTGAGGCCGAACTGACCATCTCGCTGTCCAGCTCCAGCACCGGCGGCGAGGGCATCATCGGCTTCTCCGGCACCGGCCGGCGCACCACCACCCGGCTGCTGGACGCGCAGTTCCCGCCGTACCGGACCTTGCTGCCACAGGAGTTCGCGGTCACCGCCGAGGTGCCGGTCAACACGCTGAGCGAGGCGGTCAAGCGGGTCGCCCTGGTCGCCGAGCGGGGCAACCCGGTGCGGCTGCAGTTCGCCGACGGCAGCCTGACCCTGTCCGCCGGCGGTGACGACGAGGGACGTGCCGAGGAGAACCTGGAAGCCGAGTTCACCGGCGACGGGATCACCACCGCGTTCAATCCGAGCTTCCTGCTCGAGGGGCTCGGTGCGATCGAGGACCCGACCGCCCGGCTGCTGTTCACCACGCCGACCAAGCCCGCGGTGCTGCGGCCGGCCGGTGGCGAGTCGGACTACACGTACCTGATCATGCCGGTTCGGCTGCCCGGCTGATCCGGCACCGGCCACCGTCGGCGATCATCCGGGCCGGACTCGCCGACCCGTCGTGGGCCGGCCACCGGTACTACGGTGGAAGCGATCGAGCCGGTGGAACCACGCGCCTGGCAATTTGCGTACCTCGGAGGCTGGCATGGAGATCGGGCTGATCGGACTCGGCAAGATGGGCGGCAACATGGCGCAGCGGATTCGCGCCGCCGGCCACACCGTGATCGGCTTCGACCGTTCGGCGGACGCGCCACGTGACGTCCCCTCACTGCAGGAACTGGTCGACAAGCTGTCCGCGCCGCGCACGGTGTGGGTGATGGTGCCGGCCGGCGGTCCGACCGACGAGACCATCGCCCAGCTCGGTGAGCTGCTCAGCTCCGGCGACCTGGTGATCGACGGGGGCAACTCGCGGTACACCGACGACGCCGTGCACGCCGAGCTGCTGGCCGGCAAGGGCATCGGGTTCCTCGACTGCGGGGTGTCCGGCGGGGTGTGGGGGCTGAAGAACGGCTACGCGCTGATGGTGGGTGGCGCGGTCGAGGACGTCGCACGGGCACAGCCGATCTTCGACGCCCTGAAGCCGGAGGGCGAAGGCGGTTTCGTACACGCCGGATCCGCGGTCGGTGCCGGTCATTTCGCCAAGATGGTGCACAACGGCATCGAGTACGGCATCATGCAGGCCTACGCCGAGGGCTATGAGCTGATGGCTGCCTCGCCGTTGCTGGACAACGTCACCGAGACCTTCAAGTCCTGGCAGCAGGGCACCGTCATCAGGTCCTGGCTGCTGGACCTGGCAGTGCTGGCGCTGGAGGACGATCCGGGACTGGAGAAGATCCGGGGCTGGGCCGCCGATTCCGGCGAGGGCCGGTGGACGGTCGAGGCGGCGATCGACAACGCGGTGCCGCTGCCGGTGATCACCGCGGCGCTGTTCGCCCGGTTCGCCTCCCGGCAGGACGATTCACCGGCGATGAAGATGGTGGCCGCGCTGCGCAACCAGTTCGGTGGCCACGCGGTGGAGGCGGCCGGCCATGTCCGGGCCAAGGATGCGATCTCCCCCGGCAGCGCCGAGGGCTCCTGATCCTCCGTCGCAGCCGGAGCCACCGTCGATGTACGTCCAGCACCTGAGCGTCGCCGATTTCCGCAGCTGGCCGCGGGCCGATGTGGCGTTCGAGCCGGGGGTCAGCGTGCTGGTCGGCGCGAACGGCGAAGGCAAGACCAACCTGCTGGAGGCGATCGGTTATCTGGCCACCCTGTCCAGCCATCGGGTGGCGGCCGACGCCCCGCTGATCCGAACCGGCGCGGAGCGGGCCGTGGTGCAGGCCGCGGTCGTCTCCGAGGGACGGCAACTGGTGCTCGAGATCGAGATCGCGGCGGGCCGGGCCAACCGGGCAAAGCTGAACCGGTCACCGGTCGCCCGTCCGCGTGATCTGCTCGGCGGCCTTCGTACGGTGCTGTTCGCGCCGGAGGATCTGGCGATCGTGCGGGGCGACCCGGCCGAGCGCCGGCGGTTCCTGGACGACGTGCTGGTACAGCGGATTCCGAGACTGGCCGGGGTCCGGGCCGATTACGAGCGGGTGCTCAAGCAGCGGGCGGCGCTGCTGAAGACCGCGGGCCTGGCGCGTCGTTCCGGCGGCACCGGCGACCTGCGGACGCTCGACGTCTGGGACGGTCACCTCGCCGAGCACGGCGCGGAGTTGTTGGTGGCTCGGCTGGAGTTGGTGCAGGCGCTCGCGCCGCACGCCCGCCAGGCCTATGCTCAGCTGGCGCCGGCCAGCGGGAAACTGGGCCTACGTTATGTCAACTCAACCGCCGAGGGCGAGGGTAATGACACCGGTGTAATTCCTAGCATTCCGGCCGCTCGGGAGGCTCTGCAGTCGGCGTTGGAACGGCTGCGGCCGGCCGAACTGGAGCGCGGAGTCACCCTGGTCGGCCCGCACCGGGATGAGTTGGCGGTGACCCTGAACGACTTGCCGGTTCGCGGCTACGCCAGCCACGGCGAGGGCTGGTCGGCCGCGCTCGCGCTGCGGCTGGCCTGCTATCGGCTGCTTGCTGCGGACGGGGTGGAACCGGTGCTGATCCTGGACGACGTGTTCGCCGAACTGGACACCACCCGTCGGGAGCAGCTGGCCGGCATCGCGGCCGCGGCCGAACAGGCGCTGATCTCGGCCGCGGTTTTGTCGGACGTGCCGGAGATGCTGGAGGGAGTCCGCTATCAGGTCGCCGCCGGGGAGGTACGGCATGTCCGGTGAGTCAAAGGACCCACCAAACCGGGACTTTGGTCCCACCGGTCCACAGGATATCCACCGCCGGAACGCCCGAATTTCCGGCCCTGATGCCATTCCATCCCCAGAAAACGGCGAGTTTTCCACAATGGACCTTCGCGGCCCTTCCACACCCGACGAGTGGGTCGGCGGCCGGCGTTCCGAGGATCCGGGCCGGCCCGACCCGGAGGTAGCTGCCTCGGATCGGGCCGAGCGAGATCTGCCCGGTCCGGAGTTGGCTGACCCGGAGTTGGCTGATCGGAAGCTGGCCGGCCCGGAGCCGGCCGTCTCGGACCTGGCCAGTGATGCGCTGCAGGCGGCCCGGGCGATCGCGGCCGGCCGGCCCGCTCAGTCACCGCGGTTCCGGCGCCGCCGGCGGGGCCGGTCGGACGCGGCCGGCGGGTACAGCGGAGCCGGGCCGGACTCCCGGGATCCGGCGAGCATCGGTGCCATCGTCGACCGGTCGATCGAGCAGCTCGGCTGGACCGGCCCGCTTTCCGAGGCCCGGCTGTTCGGCCAGTGGGCCGCCGTGGTCGGCGCGGAAGTAGCCGCGCGCTGTCAGCCGGTGAGCCTGCGCGACGGGGAATTGCGGATCGCCGCCGAGTCGACCGCGTGGGCCACCCAGCTCCGGCTGCTGGCGCCGCAACTGCTCAAGCGGATCTGCGCCGAGCTGCCGCCGGGCACGGTCACCCGGCTGCACATCGCCGGGCCGTCGACACCGTCCTGGAAGCACGGGCCATGGTCGATGCGGGGCGGCCGGGGGGTGCGCGACACCTACGGCTGACAGGCGGTCCGGCCGACGTCCGTGAGTACGCCGGAGCCGGTTCCGTCAAGCGGTCGCGCGTATCCCGATTCACTGGGCGGCCGAAAATGCCTCTGGGACACGATCAGCGGCCCTGCCAGCGGCATTCTGTCGTACGGACCCAGTAGAATGAATCGGTACGACACGACTGAGCGTCCTCAGCTGCAACAGCAGGGTTTTCAGTCTGCGGTCATCGTCTTGGCCGAGGGGCCAGTGGATCCCGACGAAGGAGCACGAGTGGCGGCTAGGGCTGCGTCCAATTACGGTGCGGATTCCATCCAGGTCCTGGAGGGGCTGGAGGCGGTCCGCAAGCGTCCGGGCATGTACATCGGCTCCACCGGCGAGCGCGGGCTGCACCACCTGGTGTGGGAGGTCGTGGACAACGCGGTCGACGAGGCGCTGGCCGGCTTCTGCGACCGGATCGAGGTCAGCCTGCTGCCCGGCGGCGCGGTGCGGGTGGTCGACAACGGCCGCGGCATGCCGGTCGGCATGAACACCGCACAGAAGAAGCCGGCGGTCGAGGTGATCCTGACCGTGCTGCACGCCGGCGGCAAGTTCGACAGCGAGTCCTACGCCGTCTCCGGTGGCCTGCACGGCGTCGGGGTGTCGGTGGTGAACGCCCTGTCCACCCGGCTCGAGGTCGAGATCAAGCGGGAGGGGCACGTCTGGCGCCAGCCGTACGTCAACCAGAAGCCGGCCGCTCCGCTGGCCAAGGGCGAGGCGACCAGGGCGACCGGCACCTCGGTGACGTTCTGGCCGGATGCGGGGATCTTCGAGTCCGTCGAGTTCTCCTTCGAGATCATCACCCGCCGGCTGCAGGAGATGGCGTTCCTGAACAAGGGGCTGACCATCCACGCCCGCGACGACCGGGGCGGCGAGCACGAGTTCCGCGAGGTCACCTACCACTACGCCGGCGGCATCGCCGACTTCGTCAAGCACCTGAACGCCACCAAGTCGCCGATCCACAAGTCGGTGATCTACTTCGAGGCCGACGACCCGGACCTGAAGATGTCCGCCGAGATCGCGATGCAGTGGAACGAGTCGTACTCGGAGTCGGTGTACACCTTCGCCAACACCATCAACACGATGGAGGGCGGCACCCACGAAGAGGGCTTCCGGGCCGCGCTGACCTCGGTGGTCAACCGGTGGGCCACCGAGAAGAAGATCTTCAAGCCGAACGAGGACAAGCTCACCGGTGACGACATCCGGGAGGGGCTGGCCGCGATCATCTCGATCAAGATGGGCGAGCCGCAGTTCGAGGGCCAGACCAAGACCAAGCTCGGCAACTCCGAGGCCAAGTCCTTCGTGCAGAAGGTGTGTAACGAGTGGCTGGCGGACTGGTTCGAGCGCAATCCCACCGAGGGCCGGCTGGTCGTCACCAAGGCCACCCAGGCCGCTCGCGCCCGCAAGGCCGCGCAGCAGGCCCGCAAGCTGGCCCGCAAGAACGCCCTGGACACCATGGGGCTGCCCGGCAAGCTGGCCGACTGCCGGTCCACCGACCCGGCCCGCAGCGAGCTCTACATCGTCGAAGGTGACTCGGCCGGCGGCTCGGCCAAGTCCGGCCGGGACTCGCTGTACCAGGCGATCCTGCCGATCCGCGGCAAGATCATCAACGTGGAGAAGGCCCGGATCGACCGGGTGCTGAAGAACACCGAGGTGCAGTCGCTGATCACCGCGCTGGGCACCGGCATCCACGACGACTTCGACCCGACCAAGCTGCGCTATCACAAGATCGTGCTGATGGCCGACGCGGACGTCGACGGCCAGCACATCACCACGCTGCTGCTCACGCTGCTGTTCCGGTTCATGCGGCCGCTCATCGAGAACCACAACGTCTATCTGGCGATGCCACCGCTGTACAAGATCAAGTGGTCCAAGGGCGACCCGGACTACGCCTACTCCGACCGGGAGCGGGACGGGCTGATCGCCGCCGGCGAGGCGGCGGGCCGGCGCCGGGTGGCCGGTGACTCCATCCAGCGCTACAAGGGCCTGGGCGAGATGAACGCCAAGGAGCTGTGGGAGACCACCATGGATCCGGCCACCCGGATGCTCCGCCAGGTCACCATGGAGGATGCGGCGACCGCCGACGAGCTGTTCTCGGTGCTGATGGGCGATGACGTCGAGGCCCGCCGGTCGTTCATCGTCCGCAATGCCAAGGACGTCCGGTTCCTCGACATCTGAGCCGGCCGGCGCGGCCCGCTGCGCAGCCCACGGTCCAGGCCAGCCACCTCCCTGAATTACCCGAGAAAGGGCATTCGTGACCGAGATCCCGCCGCCCACCAGCGACCGTATCGAGCCGGTGGACCTGCAGCTGGAGATGCAGCGCAGCTTCCTCGACTACGCGATGAGCGTGATCGTGTCGCGGGCCCTGCCGGACGTCCGGGACGGCCTGAAGCCGGTGCACCGCCGGGTGCTGTACGCCATGTACGACAGCGGTTTCCGGCCGGATCGGGGCTACGTCAAATGCTCCCGGGTGGTCGGCGACGTGATGGGCAACTACCACCCGCACGGTGACTCGGCGATCTACGACACCCTGGTCCGGTTGGCCCAGCCGTGGTCGATGCGGGCTCCGCTCATCGACGGCCAGGGCAACTTCGGCTCCCCCGGCAACGACCCGGCGGCTGCCATGCGGTACTGCGTGGTCGGCGACACCCTGGTCCGTACCCCGGACGGCGAGGTGGCCATCGCCGACCTGGTTCCGGGTGCCGCGCCGAACAGCACCACCGAGGTCGACTTCAAGGTGATCGGCCGGGACGGGGTGCCGGTCCGGGTGAGCGCGTTCCACCACTCCGGCGAGCACCCCGTGCTCACCGTGCAGGCGGCCGAGCGGTCGGTCACCGTCACCGCCAACCACCCGCTGCTGGCGATCGGCCGGGTGCACGGCGTACCCCGGTTGATCTGGAAGCTGGCCGGCGAGCTCACCTCCGCCGACGTGCTGGTGGTGCGCGACCAGGCCGACTCACAGGCCAGCTGGGAGAACGCGCTGCCGCTGCTGCCGGACGTCACCGCCGAGTACCTGGCCGACGCAGCCCGGCACCTGCCGGATGACGGCGGTGACCCGCGGCAGTTCTCGCTGCACCAGGTGCGCTCGGTGCAGCCGGCCGGCCGGGCCGCGGTGTACTCGCTGCGGGTCGACGCGGCCGATCACGCCTTCATCACCAACGGCTTCGTCTCGCACAACACCGAGGCCCGGCTGTCCCCGCTGGCCATGGAGATGCTGCGCGACATCGACGAGGAGACCGTCGACTTCAAGCCCAACTACGACGGCCGGTCGCAGGAGCCGACCGTGCTGCCGTCCCGGATCCCGAACCTGCTGGTCAACGGTGGTGGCGGGATCGCGGTCGGCATGGCCACCAACCTGCCGCCGCACAACCTGCGCGAGGTGGCCGCCGGCGTCACCTGGGCGCTGGACCACCCGGACGCCACGTCCGAGGAGTTGCTGGCCCAGCTGATGAAGGACATCCCGGGGCCGGACTTTCCGACCAAGGCCCTGATCGTCGGCCGGGACGGCATCGAGGACGCCTATCGCACCGGCCGCGGCGCGATCCGGATGCGCGCCGTGGTCACCGTCGAGGAGGACGCCCGCGGCCGCACCATCCTGGTGGTCACCGAGCTGCCCTACCAGGTGAACCCGGACAACCTGGTGGAGTCGATCGCGGGCCTGGCCCGGGACGGCAAGGTCGGCGGCATAGCCGACATCAACGACGAGTCCTCCGACCGGATCGGCATGCGGATCGTGGTCACCCTCAAGCGGGACGCGGTCGCCAAGGTCGTGCTGAACAACCTGTACAAGCACACCCAGCTGCAGACCACCTTCGGCGTGACCATGCTGGCCATCGTCGACGGGGTGCCCCGCACGCTCCGGCTGGACCAGGTGGTCAGCCTCTACATCGAGCACCAGCTGGACGTCATCGAGCGGCGCACCCGGTACCGGCTGCGCAAGGCCGAGGAGCGGGCGCACATCCTGCGCGCGTACCTCAAGGCCCTCGATGCGCTGGACGCGGTGATCGCGTTGATCCGCAACTCACCGGCCGCGGAGCAGGCCAAGACCGGCCTGATGGAGCTGCTGACGATCGACGAGGTGCAGGCGACCGCGATCCTCGACCTGCAGCTGCGCCGGCTGGCCGCCCTGGAGCGGTTGCGGATCCAGGAGGAAGCCGCCGAGATCGAGGCCAAGATCGCCGACTTCAACGACATCCTGGCCAAGCCGGGCCGGCAGCGCACCATCATCCGGGACGAGCTGAACGAGATCGTGGCCAAGTACGGCGACGAGCGGCGTACCCGGCTGGTGCCCTACGACGGCGACATGTCCATGGAGGACCTGATCGCGGCCGAGGACGTGGTGGTCACCATCACCCGGACCGGCTATGCCAAGCGCACCAAGACCGACCTGTACCGCTCACAACGCCGGGGTGGTCGCGGCGTACAGGGTGCCGGGCTGAAGGCCGACGACATCGTCGCGCACTTCTTCGTCTGCTCCACCCACGACTGGATCCTGTTCTTCACCAACAAGGGACGGGTGTACCGGACCAAGGCGTACGACCTGCCGGAGGCCAACCGGAACGCGCGCGGCCAGCATGTGGCAAACCTGCTGGCGTTCCAGCCGGACGAGACGATCGCCGAGGTGATGACGATCAAGAACTACGAGGTGGCGCCGTACCTGGTGCTGGCCACCAAGGCCGGCCTGGTGAAGAAGACCAAGCTGACCGACTTCGACTCCAACCGGACCGGCGGCATCGTCGCGATCAACCTGCGCGAGGACGACGAGTTGATCGACGCGGCGCTGATCGCGCCCACCGACGACCTGCTGCTGGTCAGCAAGAAGGCCCAGTCGATCCGGTTCCATGCCGACGACGAGACGCTGCGGCCGATGGGCCGGGCCACCTCCGGGGTGATCGGCATGCGGTTCGCCGACAACGACGAACTGCTGGCCATGGAGGTCGTCCAGGACGACATGGAGATCCTGATCGCGACCGACGGCGGGTACGCCAAACGCACCAAGGTGATCGAGTACCCGCCACAAGGTCGCGGCGGAAAAGGCGTACTGACGGCGCGTATAGTCTCGACAAGAGGTGGACTGGTCGGGGCTATGAGCGTCCGGCCGGAGGACGAGATCTATGCGATCACGTCTGACGGTGTGGTTATCCGGACCTCCGTCGCAGAAGTGCGGCGGGCCCAGCGTCAAACCATGGGCGTGCGGCTGATCAACCTGGACGACGGGGTCAGCTTGGTATCCATCGCCCGCAATGCCGACGAACCCGAGGAGCAGGAGTAGCCAACGTGACTGAGGGCCATCAGCCACCAACCTCCCGCAGGGACGCCGATCAGGACACCGCAACGTTGCCTCGGGTAACGCTGCCGCCGTCCTCCGCTGCCCAGGGTGGTGCACAGCGTGGCAACGGCCCCGGTCCGAGCGCCGGCGGAGGTTCCGGTGACGGCTGGTCGGCGGTGAGTCGGTCCGATGCGCAGCCGGCTGCCGCTCGTCCGGACGCACGGCCGGCTGCGGCTCGTCCGGAGGCGCCGCCGCCCCGCACCGAGC
>DASUAC010000178.1:0-3852 GCA_035763985.1 Jatrophihabitans sp.
GTCCACCGTCCCGGCCCGAGCGACGACAAGTACACCCGGGGCGTGGTCGGGGTCGCCGCCGGCTCGGCGTCCTACCCGGGCGCTGCGCTGCTGTGCACCGGCGCCGCCCGGCTGGGCGGGGTGGGAGCGGTCCGCTATACCGGTCACGCCGCGGCCGAGGTGGTGCGCAGCTACCCCGAGGTGCTGGTCACCGACACGGTCGCCGAGGCCGGCCGGGTACAGGCCTGGGTGGTCGGGCCCGGGCTGGGCTCCGGCGAGGATGCGCTCGAGTCGCTGCGTACGGTGCTCGCCGCCGACGTACCGGTGGTGGTGGACGCGGACGGGCTGAACCTGCTGGCCGAGCGGCGGGAGCTGATCGAGCGGCGGACGGCCGCCACCGTACTGACCCCGCACGACCGGGAGTACGCCCGGCTGTTCGGCGAGGTGGGCGAGGACCGGGTCGCCGCGGCCCGCCGGGCGGCGGCCGAGGCCGGCGCCACCGTGCTGCTGAAGGGCTTCGCCACCGTGGTGGCCGAGCCGGACGGCCGCTGCTACGTCAACCCCACCGGGCATCCGGCGCTGGCCACCGCGGGCAGCGGCGACGTGCTGGCCGGCCTGACCGGTTCGCTGCTGGCCACCGGCATCGAGGCCGGGCTGGCGGCGGCCACCGCGGCGTACCTGCACGGCCGGGCCGCGGCCCGGGCGGCCCGGCGCGGACCGGTGCAGGCCGGCCAGTTGGTGGCCGCGCTGGCCGCCGAGTTGGCGCCGGCCGAAGAACCGTCCGGTGCAGCGGCATTCGGCTGATCGGGCTGCTCGGCGCATCGGCTGCTCGGGCTGCTCGGCTGATCGGGCATTGCCGATCGGGTTGATCGGCGGCTGACCCGGCGGTTTGAGAGACTGGCCGGGTGTTCCGCTCGGAAGCCGTGGTCGACCTGGCCGCCATCAGGCACAACGTGGCGACCTGCAAGGCGGCCACCAGCGCCGAGCTGATGGCGGTGGTCAAGGCCGACGGTTACGGCCACGGGCTGCTGCCGGCCGCCCGCGCGGCGGTGGCCGGTGGTGCCGGCTGGCTGGGCGTGGCGATGCTGGAGGAGGCGATCGCGCTGCGCCGGGCCGGCTTCGACCAGCCGATCCTGGCCTGGCTGTGGACGCCGGTGGAGCGCGCCGAGCTGCGCGCGGCGCTGGCCGCCGGAGTGGACGTATCGGTGTCCAGCCGTACCGCGCTCGAACTGGTGGTGGCGGCGGTGGCCGAGCTGGGCCGGCCCGCCCGGATCCATCTCAAGATCGACACCGGGCTGTCGCGCAACGGCGCCACCCGGGACGACTGGCCGGACCTGGTGGCCGCGGCAGGCAAGGCGGCGGCCGACGGCACGGTGGTGAACGCCGGCATCTGGAGCCATTTCGTCCACGCCGACTCACCCGGTCACCCGACCACCGCCCGGCAGGTCGAGCGGTTCACCGAGGCGGTCGAGGCGGCCCGGGCGATCGGCGTGGTGCCCGAACTGCGGCACCTGGCCAATTCGGCGGCCACGGTCACCCTGCCCGCAGCGCACTTCGACCTGGTCCGGCCGGGTATCGCGGTCTACGGGCTGTCGCCGGTGCCGGCCGAGGGCGATTTCGGCCTGGTGCCGGCGATGACCGTGCGCAGCCTGCTGGCCAACGTCAAGCGGGTGCGGGCCGGGGAGGGAGTCAGCTACGGCCACCAGTACCGGCTGAGCCGGGACAGCACGCTGGCGCTGGTGCCGCTCGGGTACGCCGACGGCATCCCGCGGGCGGCGACCAACCGTGGGCCGGTGCAGATCGGCGGACGGCGCTACACCGTCTCCGGCCGGGTCTGCATGGACCAGTTCGTGGTGGACCTGGGCGACCGGTCGGCGGCCGAGGGCGACGAGGTGGTGCTGTTCGGGCCGGGCCGCGACGGCGAGCCGACCGCGCAGGACTGGGCCGAGGTGCTGGACACCATCCACTACGAGGTGGTCACCCGGATCGGCGCCCGGGTGCCCCGGCGTTACCTCGGCGCCGACCCCGAGTGGCCCGAGTACGCCCGACCCGATCGGGAACCGTAATGCGGATCGGCAAGGCCGGCGCCGTGCTCGGCGGTGCCGTGGGGCTGGCCGGCGCGATCACCGCTGCCGGCATCGCGCAGCAACGGCGCTCGGTGGCCGCCCAGCGGGCCCGGATCGACCCGCGATCGGCCGCCGTGCTGGGTGCCGAGCCGACCGATCGGCAGCACCGGGTGCCGACCGAGGACGGGGTGCTGCTGCACGCCGAGGAGGTCGGTCCGGCCGACGCCCCGCTCACCGTGGTGTTCGTCCACGGCTTCGCGCTCAGCCTGGAGTCCTTCGTGCTGCAGCGGCGGCCACTGCGCGAGCACTTCGGCGAACGGGCCCGGCTGGTGTTCTACGACCTGCGCTCGCACGGCCGGTCCGGGCACTCGCCGGCGGCCGGCTGCACCCTGGAACAGCTGGCCCGCGACCTGTACGGCGTGCTGGACCGGCTGGTGCCGAGCGGGCCGATCGTGCTGGTCGGGCACTCGATGGGCGGCATGACCGTGATGACCCTGGCCCAGCAGCGGCCGGAGCTGTTCGCCCGGGGCCAGCGGGGGAGTATCGACGGAGCGGCGCAAGCGGATGAGCCGGAGGGCCGGATCCGGGCGGTGGCGCTGATCAACACCTCCTCCGGGGAGCTGCGTACGGTCACCCTGGGACTGCCGAGCATGCTGGCCCGGCTGCGCGGCCCGGTGCTGCCGGTGCTGCTGCGCCGGGCGTCCCGCAACACGGCGCTGGTCGAACGCGGCCGGGCGCTGGGCAAGGATCTGGCCTGGGCGCTCACCAAACGGCTCAGCTTCGCCGATCCGGACGTGCCGCCGGCCGTGGTCGCCTTCTGCACCAACCTGATCGCCCGCACCCCGGTGGACGTGGTGGCCGACTTCTATCCGACCCTGATGGCGCACGACGGCCGGGAGGGGCTGCGCAACCTGGCCGACTGCCCGGTGCTGATCCTGGGCGCCGAGCACGACGCGCTGACTCCGTTGAGCCATTCCGAGGCGCTGGCCGAGGCGCTGCCGCACGCCCGGCTGGTGGTGGTGCCGAACTCCGGGCACCTGCTGATGCTGGAGCACCCGGAGGCGGTCAACCAGCCGCTGCTGGAGCTGGTGGCGGACGGCTGTCCGGCCCGGACCCCCGGCCGGCGGAGGACGCGATGACCGGGATAACGCCGGAGGACGCGATGACCGGACGGCCGGCGCAGGACGCGATGACCGGGATAACGGCGGGTGGCGCGCTGATCGAGTTGCCGGAGGCGGCCGACACCAAGGCCTTCGGCCGGCGGCTGGCCGGCCTGCTGCGGGCCGGGGACCTGGTGCTGCTGGTCGGGCCGCTGGGCGCCGGCAAGACCGCGCTGGTCCAGGGCATCGGCGCCGGGCTCGGGGTCCGCGGGCCGGTGGTGTCGCCGACCTTCGTGATCGCCCGGGTGCACTCCGACGGCCGGCTGCCGCTGGTGCACGTCGATGCGTACCGGCTGGGTTCGCTGGCCGAGGTCGACGACCTGGACCTGGACGTCTCGGTGGCCGACTCGGTGACCGTGGTGGAGTGGGGGGCCGGCCTGGTCGAGCAGCTGGCCGATGCGCGGCTGGAGATCCTGCTGGAGCGTAAGGCGGATACCGAGATCCGGACGGTACGGCTGCGGCCGGTCGGCGGGGACTGGGCGAGCCGGCTCCGGGCGCTCGAGGCCGCCGGCGGGGCGGAGCCGGATTCGCACTGAGATCGGCAAAGGCCACTTGCGCCGGGCCGGAGCTGGGTAACCTCGGTCGGCGGGCCGGCACCTGCCGGTTTTGGGGGAGGAGAGCATGGTCTGGACCGGAGGGGGCGGCTA
>DASUAC010000179.1:0-2033 GCA_035763985.1 Jatrophihabitans sp.
CTGCGGGCCAGGTTCTGCAAATCCAGGTAGGCACGGCCCCCGACGGTGGCTCGCGTGGGCCGGCGGCTGGCCGTCACAGCAGGATCTCCAGCGCTGCGCGCAACGCGGGCTCGGCCTTGGGAAACGCGCGAGCCAACGCCAGCAATGCGGCAGGTTGTGAGCCGCTGCGCCGCAGCCACCGCCGTAACGCCTCGACCGCGCTCTCGGGCCCCTCCAAATGCCGGAGCCGGAATGCGTCGATGATGCATCTCTCCGCGCTGTACAGCCCGATGCTTGCTTCGCTGGTCAACGGCAGTTCGTCGCGGCCCAGGTCGAAAGTGTCCGGGGCGAAGGCATGCCAGGTCACTGGCGCCTGCGTCCGCGGATGCCGGTGCCCGCGTGGCAGAGCGACGTCTATCCGGGCCGGAATCGCGTCGGTCAATCCATGCCGGGCAAGCGCCGTGGTCAGGCACAGCGTCGCCCGCGGGGTGCGTCGCGCGATCTCCAGCAGGTCCGGGTCAGCTCCGTCCCCGGCGTCGGTACGGCGGAACAGGCCGCGACCGAGTTGCTCGAGGACGCCGGCATCGCGTAGCGCGTACAACCGTCGATCCGACAGCCCGCTTGCTCGCGCCTCGGTGTAGGAGAATGTCGCCGGCAATCCGGCCAAGGCGTTCTCAGCCGACGTCCCTGATCCGCCCATGGAGGGAATCGTATACACATGTGGTAGATATGTCTACGCTTTCCGACGTGATTGCTAGGATACCTAAACCGGACCAGTGAGCCGGCTCCTCCGGCGAATCACCTTGTGCCACAAGGCAAGCACCAGCCGGCACCGCATCCGTGAGCGAAGCCCGCTCCTCGCCCGGTGCGTCATTTGTCGGTGCCGCAACGCGCCGGGATAGGGTGGGGCCGAGTTCGAGTACCGCGGGAGAGCCATGCCGAGGGAGCCAGCTGAGCGCACGATGACGGCCATCGAGACCCCGGCGGGCGGCAGCATCCTCGGCACCCGCGTGCAGCGGCTGGAGGATCCGGAGTTCCTGACCCGCGGTGCCACCTACACCGAGGACCTCACCGACGAACGGCTGGCCGGCGCGCTGCGGCTGACCCTGGTGCGATCACCCATCGCGCATGCCCGAATCGGCGCCGTCGACCTGTCCGCCGCCCGCCGGGCGCCCGGTTTCGTCGCCGCCTTCACCGTCGCGGACCTGACCGGGGTGCCGGAGCAGAAGCCGATGGTGTCCGGCTATCCGGCGCAGATGAATCAGCCGCTGCTGGCCCGGGGCACCGTGCGGTACGTCGGTGAGCCGGTCGTCGCGGTGCTGACCGACGACCGCTACGCCGGTGAGGACGTCGCCGAGTTGGTCGAGGTCGACTACGAACCGCTGCCGCCGGTGATCTCGCCGGTCGAGGCACTGGCCGGTGAGACGCTGCTGTTCCCCGATGTGGGCAGCAACATCTGCCACCGCAAGGATGCCCAGCCCGCCGAGACCGACATCTTCGCCGACTGCGAGGTGGTGGTCAGCCGTGAGATCGTCAACCAGCGGGTCGCCGTCGCGCCGTTGGAGGTACGCGCCGCGGCCGCGGTCTGGGGCAGCGCCGGCGGGGATCCGGCCGATGAGGACCGGCTGACCATCTGGGTGCCCAACCAGGGAGCGCAGGGCACCCAGAGCCGGCTGGCGGCCATGCTCGGACTGCCCAAGCAGCAGATCCGGGTGATCACCCCGGCGGTCGGCGGCGCGTTCGGCGGCAAGTTCGGCGCCGATACCGAGCACGCCCTGGTCGGCTGGCTGGCCCGGGCGCTGAATCGTCCGGTGACCTGGGTGGAAACCCGGTCGGAGAACATGGTCGGGATGACCCACGGCCGGGGGCAGTTGCAGACGATCACGATCGGCGGCGACCGGTCCGGCCGGGTCCGGGCGTACCGGCTGCAGGTGCTGCAGGACGCCGGCGCGTACCCGAAGTTCGGTGCCCTGCTGCCCACCTTGACGCTGCTGATGGCGCCGGCCGTGTACGACATCGAGCGGCTGGAGACCTCCTACGTCAGCGTGGTCACC
>DASUAC010000180.1:0-5538 GCA_035763985.1 Jatrophihabitans sp.
CGTAGCGCCGAATCGCGGAGTTGTACGTGTCGGCGATGGCGATGCTGCCGTCGGGCAGCACCGCGAGGCCGAGGGGGTGCTGCAGCAGCGCCTGGTCGGCGGCGCCGTCGCGGTGGCCGAAGTCGAACAGCCCCTCGCCGACGGCGGTGTGCAGGTTGCCCTCGGCGTCGAGGTGGCGCAGGGCGGACGTCTCGGAGTCGACGAACCACAGCTTGTCGCCGTCGACGGCCAGGCCGGACGGCTGGGCCAGCCAGCCGTCCTCGGCGGCACCGTCGCGCAGCCCCTCCACGGTGGTACCGGCCAGGATGGACACCCGGTCGGTGACCGGATCCCAGCCGAGCAGCAGATGCACGCCGGCAGCGGCGATCGCGAACACGCCGCGGGCCGGCCACCAGGCCACGTCCCAGGGCGACAGCACGCCGGGCACCGGGCCGGTCACGGTACGGACGTCGGCCAGCCCGGCGGCCAGATCCACCAGCCGCGGCACCGCCCCGTCGGACAGCCGCAACCCGGCCAGCCGGTGGTTGCCGGTGTCGGCGACCAGCACGTCGAAGCCCAGCCGGTCGACCAGCTCGGCCGGCACCACCGTCAGCCCGTTCGGCTCGGCGAACTCACCTGCCGCCTGGCCTCGGTGGCCGGTGCCGAACCGGCGGCGCTCGGTCACCCCGTCCAGTTCGGTCTGCACGATCTGGTGATGGCCGGCGTCGGCCACCAGCAGGCTGTCGCCGTACCGGATCGCCTTGGCCGGGAATCGGAACGTCCCCGGCTCGACGGCCGGCGGCCGGTACGGATGATCACCGCGGCGCAGCGAGTCGCCGTACTGCTCGATCAGCTGATCGATCAGCAACCGGAGCCCGCTGATCTGCCCCTCACCGGCGGCCTGCGCCGCGACGTAACCGTCCGGGTCAATCAGCACCAGGGTCGGCCAGGCGCGCACCGCGTACTGCTGCCACAGCCGCAGCTCTGGGTCGTTGAAGACCGGGTGGGCCACCCCGTACCGCTCGGCGGCCGCGGCCACCGCGCGATCGGACTTCTCGTGCTCGAACTTCGGCGAGTGCACCCCGACGATCACCAGCTCGTCCGGGTACGCCGCCTCGAGTTCGCGCAGCTCGTCGATCACGTGCAGGCAGTTGGCGCAGCAGAACGTCCAGAAGTCGAGCAGTACGAGCTTGCCGCGCAACTGGCGCAGGCTGACCGGTCCGGCGGTGTTCAGCCAGGTGCCGGCCGGGAACTCCGGCGCCCGCACCTTCGCGATCTGACGAGTGGTCACAGCATCAGCTAACCACCGCACCGGGACGCTGATTCCGAGCGGGCGAACCGGGCTCGCCGAGCGCGCTCAGTGGTTCTCGGCGAGGCGCTCGCCGAGCGCGCTCAGTGGTTGTAGTTCTGGTGGGCCGAGAGCGCAAGCAGCTCGTTGCGCAGGGCGGGTGAGGCGGTGCGCAGCGCCCGTTCGAACTGGCGGTACTCGCGGTGCGCGCGGATCTTCTGCTTCAGGTTGCCGTTCATGTCCTGCTCCTGTTATCCATCGTGGCCGGTGGTGACTGACGTCCCTGTCTGTCGGGGCCATCGGGCGAACGCCGGGTACGTCCAGCCTGCGTTCACTCGATTGGGCTATGCTGCCTCGATCTGTTAAGCACGATACCATATGACCTTAATAGATCCTAGCTACCTTGCTCGATCTGTCTAACGTACTGCCTATCAGCGGTATTCCGGGTTGGGATTCGTACGGCGCCGGGTTCTATGCTGGCGATATGTCCGTCACCAATGTCTCGATCGCCCCGTTGCAGGGCCAGGAATCCGAGAACCTCGCGCCGGCCGCCGGCCGTACCACGCTGGTGGTCAATGTCGCCTCCCGCTGCGGGCTGACCCCGCAGTACACCGGGCTGGAGCGGTTGCAGCAGCGCTACGCCGAGCGGGGCTTCACCGTGCTCGGTGTGCCGTGCAACCAGTTCGCCGGCCAGGAGCCGGGCAGCCCCGGCCAGATCGCCGAGTTCTGCTCGACCACCTACGGGGTGAGCTTCCCGCTCACCGAGAAGGTCGACGTCAACGGCCCGCGCCGGCACCCGCTGTACGCCGAACTGGTCGGCGTGCCGGACGCCACCGGCTACACCGGCGACATCCGGTGGAACTTCGAGAAGTTCCTGATCGACCCGAACGGCGCCGTGGTGGCCCGGTTCAGCCCGCAGACCGAGCCGGAGGATCCGCGGCTGATCCAGGCGATCGAGTCCACGCTCGCCGCGTAGCCGGTATGACTGGATTTCGCACGCCCGGGCGTGCGAAATCCTGTCACGCTCCCGCGAAACCCGGCGGAAAATCCGGGCAGGCTCAAGCGAAACCCGGCACGCTCCGCGAAAATCCGGTCAGGCCAGGGACTACAGCAGCGCCAGGCCCGGATCCCGCAGCACCGCGGCAAGGTCGGCCAGGAACTCCGAGCCCTGCTGGCCGTCCACCGAGCGGTGGTCGAAGGACACCGCCAGCTGGGTGACCCAGCGCGGCTCGATCCGCTCGTCCGCACCGGTGCCGACCACCCAGGGCTGCCGGCGTACCGCGCCGAAGGCCAGGATGGCCGCCTCGCCCCGGTTGAGGATCGGCGTGCCGGTGTCCACCCCGAACACCCCGACGTTGGTGATGGTGAAGGTGCCGCCGGCCATGTCCGACGGCGGCGTCCGGCCGGCCCGTGCGGTCTCGGTGAGCCCGGTCAGCGCGGTGGCCAGCCCGGCCAGCGACAGCGCGTGCGCCCCCTTGATGTTGGGGACGATCAGCCCACGCTCGGTGGCCGCCGCGATGCCCAGGTTCACGTAGTGCTTGACAATGATGGAACCGCTCTCGCCGTCCTCTGAATCCCAGGTCGAGTTGATGATCGGGGTACGCCGGATCGCCCACAGCGCCGCCCGGGCCACGAACAGCAGCGGTGACACCTTCAGCCCGGCGAACTCCGGCCGGGCCGCCACCCGCTTGCGCAGCTCCATCATCTCGGTGACGTCCACCGTGATGAACTCGGTGACGTGCGGCGCGGTGAAGGCCGAGGCCACCATCGCCGCCGCCGTGTGCTTGCGGACACCCTTGATCGGGATCCGGGTCTCGCCGGCCTGCCCCGCAACGAACCCGGCGGCCCCGGCCGGCGCACCGGTGGACTGGGCCGCGGCCTGCACGTCCTCCCGGGAGATGGTGCCGTTCGGCCCGGTGGCGATGATCGAACTCAGATCCACGCCGAGCGTCTTGGCCAGCTTGCGCACCGGCGGCTTGGCCAGCACCGGCACCGAGCGGTCGGTCTCCGCCGTCGCCGCATGGGCGCCGGGGGTCACCTCGAAAGCCGGGTTCGCACTCGGCGCCGGCTCGTCGTGGGACGGCTGCAGCCGCTTGCGCCGCCGGGTCCGCTCGCCGGCCACGCCGTAGCCGACCAGTACCGACTGACGCTCGGCGGTCTCGCGTTCCTGCTCGGACTCGGTCGGCGGCAGTTCCGGGGACGGCACCAGGTCCTCGGCGCCACCACCCACCTTGCCGGTCGGCGGGGCGACCTCGGCCAGCTCCCCGTCACCCACCTTGAGCGTGACGATCGGCTGCCCGACCGGCACCGTGGTGCCCTCCTCGACGTGGATCGCGTGCACGGTGCCGGCGTACGGCGAGGGAAGCTCGACCGCCGCCTTGGCGGTCTCCACCTCCACGAGCACCTGGTTGACCGCCACCTGGTCGCCGACCTTGACGTCCCAGCGCAGGATGTCGGCCTCGGTCAGCCCCTCGCCCACGTCCGGAAGCTTGAACTCCTTCAGTTCTGCCACTGTCCTCGTTCCTCGAAAGTCTCAATCGGCGCCGGGGGGCGCCATGCCTGGAAGCAGGTACCTCAGTAGGCCAGGGAGCGGTCCACCGCGTCGAGGATCCGGTCGACGTCCGGCAACCACTCCTCCTCGATCCGGCTGGCCGGGTACGGGGTGTCGAAACCGCCGACCCGCAGCACCGGAGCCTCCAGCGAGTAGAAGGCGCGCTCCTGCACCCGGGCGGCGATCTCGGCGCCCATACCCAGGGTCACCGAGGCCTCGTGCACCACGACCAGCCGGCCGGTCTTGGTGACCGACCGGACCACCGGGCCGATGTCGATCGGCGACAACGACCGCAGGTCGATCACCTCGATCTCGTGGCCGTCCTCCAACGCGGCACTGGCCGCATCGAGCGCGGTCGCCACCATCGGACCGTACGCCACCAGTGTGACGTCCTTGCCCGGCCGGACCACCCGGGCCGAGTGCAGCGGCGGCGGGGTGGCCTCGGTGTCGACCGCGCCCTTGGCCCAGTACCGGCGCTTCGGCTCGAAGAAGATCACCGGGTCGTCACAGTCGATGGACTGGCGCAGCATCCAGTACGCGTCCGACGGGTTGGCGCAGGTCACCACCTTCAGCCCGGCGGTGTGCGCGAAGTACGCCTCGGGCGACTCCGAGTGGTGCTCGACCGCCCCGATGCCGCCGCCGTACGGGATCCGCACGGTGATCGGCATCTTCACCTGGCCGAGCGAGCGGTTGTGGAACTTCGCCACCTGGCAGACGATCTGGTCGAAGGCGGGATAGACGAAGCCGTCGAACTGGATCTCGCACACCGGCCGGTAGCCGCGGATGGCCAGCCCGACCGCGGTGCCGATGATGCCGGCCTCACCGAGCGGGGCGTCCACCACCCGTTCCTCGCCGAAGTCCTTCTGCAGGCCGTCGGTGACCCGGAAGACGCCACCCAGCTTGCCGACGTCCAGGCCCATCACCAGCACCTTGGGGTCGGCTTCCATCCGGTTGCGCAGCGCCGCGTTGAGCGCGCCGGCCATGCTCAGGTTCGCGACGCTCATGATGCCCCCTCGAACGACTCCAGGTAGGACGTGAAGTCCGCCTTCTGCTCGGCCAGCTCCTCGGTGATCTCGCAGTACACCTGGTCGAACGGCGACAGCGGTTCGGGGTCCGCCAGCGCCCGGCAGCCGGCCCGGATCCGGACGGCCAGCGCCTCGGACTCCGCGTCGATCTCTTCGAAGAAGTCGTGGCCGACCCCGGCCTCCCGGATCAGGTACGCGCGCAGCCGTTCGATCGGATCGCGCAGTCGCCAGGTCTCCAGCTCGTCGGAGAGCCGGTACCGGGTCGGGTCGTCGGACGTCGTGTGCGCCGCCATCCGGTAGGTGTAGGCCTCGATCAGGGTGGGGCCCTGGCCGGACCGGGCCTCGTCCAGCGCCACCCGGGTCACCGCCAGGCAGGCCAGCACGTCGTTGCCGTCGATCCGGATGCCGGGGAATCCGAAGCCCGCGGCCCGGTGGAACAGCGGCACCCGGGTCTGCCGCTCCAGCGGCTCGGAGATCGCCCACTGGTTGTTCTGGCAGTAGAACACCACCGGCAGGTTGGCGGCGGCCGCCCAGATGAACGCCTCGTTCACGTCACCCTGGCTGGAGGCGCCGTCCCCGAAGAAGGCCAGCACCGCGGTGTCCCGGCTCAGGTCCCCGGTCCCGACCACGCCGTCCCGGACCACGCCCATCGCGTAGCCCACCGCGTGCAGGGTCTGCGCGCCGAGCACGATCGT
>DASUAC010000181.1:0-7942 GCA_035763985.1 Jatrophihabitans sp.
GTCTATCAGCCATCCGAAGATCTGGTGTTGTCCGCCACGGTTCTCCAGGACGACGACCAGCAAGTCATCGAGGGACTGTCGCTGCGGCGGATCGCCTGGCGGCGACTCAAGCAGGACCGGGTGGCGATGGCCGGCGGTGTCGTGCTGGTTCTCATCGTGCTGGTCGCTGGTTTCGCCTCGCAGTTGAACGACCTGCTCGGCCAGCAGCCGGGCCAGTTCCACAGCAGCCTGATCGATCCGGACACTACGCTGCCGTACCGGTCCCTGGGCGGGGTCTCGATCCGGCACTGGCTCGGGGTGGAACCGACCAACGGCCGGGACCTGCTGGCCAGGCTGATCGCCGGTTGCCGGACCTCGCTGCTGATCTCCGGTGCCTCGACGCTGGTGTCGCTGGTGCTCGGCGTCGTCACCGGGGTGGTCGCGGGCTATTACGGGCGAGCGGTGGACGCCCTGCTGACGTTCCTGTTCGACATCCTGCTGACCATCCCCGGCCTGCTGCTGGCGATCGCCCTGGTCGAACTGCTGAGTCAGGCTCCCAGGTTCCTCTGGCTGTCCGGCGAGGACCTGTCCGTCGCCCTGCTGATCTTCATCATCGGCTTCGGTGGCTTCCCCTACCTGGCCCGGCTGGTTCGCGGGCAGGTGCTCTCGTTGCGGCAGAAGGAATTCACCGAGGCCGCACGCAGCCTGGGTGCCGGCGACCTGCGGATCCTCACCCGGGAACTGATGCCGAACCTGATGGGGCCGCTGCTGGTCTGGGTCAGCCTCACCATTCCGGCCTACATCCTTGCCGAGTCGGCGCTGTCCTACCTCGGCATCGGGGTACGGCCGCCCACCGCGTCCTGGGGTGGCATGCTCTCGACCGCCCAGCAGTACTACCAGGCCGACCCGATGTACCTGTTCTGCCCCGGCTGCGCGCTGTTCGTGACGGTGCTGGCGTTCAACCTGTTCGGCGACGGGCTGCGCGACGCCTTCGACCCGAAGTCGAGCCAGTAACCGGGCAACACCTCGACGGCTCAGCCGGTGCCTGATGCTCGACAGCCCCATTCACAGGTGCCACACTGCACGCGTGATGACGGGGGTCAGCGGAGCGGAGCCTGCCGGCGGGGCGCTCACCAATGCCTCGGTCGGCGACGAGAGCCGGGTCGGCGAGGAGAGCCGGCTGCGCTTCTACGCCGGCCTGGGCGTGACCGTGGTGCTGGACGCGGCGTTCCTGGCCGGCTGGCTGGCGCTCATCGTGGCGGTGCACGCCGAGTACGAGTGGGCCCAGCGTTCCGTCCCGGCGGCCACCACCTTCATGGAGGTGGTGGAGTGGGTGCTGCTGGTGGTGACCGCGTTGACCCTGCTCGGCTGGGTGTTCATCGACGCCTGGCGGTTCGTCAAGAAGATCTGGGCCACGCGATGACCGACGACGGCAGCACCGGCCGCGGCCCCGCCACCAGCGTCCTGCCGGCCGACCTCGGCACCCGGTACGCGACGCGGTTCTACCTGACCCGGCTGGCGGTGCTGGGCGGCCTGGGCCTGGTCGCGGTGCTGGTCCCGGTGATCACCGTGCTGTTCCAGGACGGTACGCACGCGCTGGGGGCGAGCATCGTCGGGTTGATCCTGCTCACCCTGGTGGTCTTCCGGTCCACCCTGCGCGACCGGGGCGCGCTGAGCCCGGCGTCCGCCGCCTTCGCCGAGCCGCCGCGCCTGGCGTTGCGGCTGCTGGCCGCCGTCGCCCGGCTGCTGCGGCACCACGACTGAGGCCGCGGTCGTGGTGCCGATGTGTGCTTGACCTCGCCCGGCGTGACCTGACGGGACTGAAATCGCTTTCCCACCCTAAGGTTTTGAGCAGGTATCCGTGTCGACACAATTCGGTGGTGCGCAGATGACGAAGTTCGTATACGACTTCGCTGAGGGCAACAAGGATCTGAAGGATCTGCTCGGTGGCAAGGGCGCCAACCTCGCCGAGATGACGAACATGGGGCTGCCGGTGCCGCCCGGGTTCACCATCACCACCGAGGCCTGCCAGGCCTATCTGGCCACCGGACGGGAGCCGGCCGAACTGGCCGACGAGGTCACCGAGCACCTCACCGCGCTGGAACGGACCATGGGCAAGAAGCTCGGCCAGACCGACGACCCGCTGCTGGTCTCGGTGCGGTCGGGGGCCAAGTTCTCCATGCCGGGCATGATGGAAACCGTCCTGAACGTCGGGCTGAACGACCAGTCGGTGCGCGGCCTGGCCGCGCAGACCGGCAACGAACGGTTCGCCTTCGACTCCTACCGCCGGCTGATCCAGATGTTCGGCAAGACCGTGCTGGGCATCGACGGCGAGCACTTCGACAGCGCGCTGGAGGCGGCCAAGGACGCCCGCGGCACCAAGAACGACCTGGACCTGGACGCCGAGGATCTGCGCAAGCTGGTCGAGACGTACAAGCAGGTGGTGGTCTCGCACGCCGGCCGGGAGTTCCCGCAGCAGCCGCGGGAGCAGCTGGACCTGGCCATCCGGGCGGTCTTCGAGTCCTGGAACGCGCCGCGGGCGGTGCTGTACCGGCGGCAGGAGCGGATCCCGGCCAGCCTCGGCACCGCGGTGAACGTGGTGGCGAGGGTGGTCGGCAACGCCTCGGACGACTCCGGCACCGGCGTCGCGTTCACCCGGGACCCGGCCTCCGGCGCCAAGGGCGTCTACGGCGACTACCTGCCGAACGCGCAGGGCGAGGACGTGGTGGCCGGCATCCGCAACACGCTGGCGCTGGCGGATCTCGAGGATTTGGACAAGAAGTCCTACGACGAGCTGATGACGATCATGGCCCAGCTCGAGGAGCACTACCGGGATCTGTGCGACATCGAGTTCACCATCGAGCGCGGCAAGCTGTGGATGCTGCAGACCCGGGTGGGCAAGCGCACCGCGGCCGCCGCGTTCCGGATCGCCACCCAGCTCATCGACGAGGGCCTGATCGACGAGCAGGAGGCGCTGCGCCGGGTGACCGGCGCCCAGCTGGCCCAGCTGATGTTCCCGCACTTCGACGACACCGGTTCGCACCAGAAGATCGCCCAGGGCATGAACGCCTCGCCGGGTGCGGCGGTCGGCAAGGTGGTCTTCGACTCCTACACCGCGGTCAAGTGGTCCCGGTCGGGGGAGAAGGTGATCCTGGTCCGCCGGGAGACCAACCCGGACGACCTGAACGGCATGCTGGCCGCCCAGGGCATCCTGACCAGCCGCGGCGGCAAGACCAGCCACGCGGCGGTGGTCGCGCGCGGCATGGGCAAGACCTGCGTCTGCGGCGCCGAGGCGATCGACGTCGACACCAAGGCCCGGCACTTCACGCTGCGCGACGGCACGGTCTACCCGGAGGGCACCGTGATCTCGATCGACGGCACCTCCGGCGAGGTGTTCCTCGGTGAGGTGCCGGTGGTCGACTCCCCGGTGGTGCGGTACTTCGAGGGCGAGCTGGATGCAGAAGGCACAGACGCCGACGAGCTGGTCAAGGCGGTGCACCGGCTGATGAAGGTGGCCGACGGCAGCCGCCGGATGGCGGTGCGTGCCAACTCCGACACCGCCGAGGACGCCGCCCGGGCCCGCCGGTTCGGTGCCCAGGGCATCGGGTTGTGCCGTACCGAGCACATGTTCCTGGGCGACCGGCGGCAACTGGTCGAGGCGCTGATCCTGGCCGACACCGATGAGGAGCGGGAGCGCGAGCTGACCGAATTGCTGCCGCTGCAGCGGGAGGACTTCAAGGGCATCTTCGAGGCGATGGACGGGCTGCCGGTGACCATCCGGCTGCTGGACCCGCCGCTGCACGAGTTCCTGCCCAACATCACCGAGCTGTCCGTCCGGGTTGCGGTGGCCGAGGCCCGCGGCGAGCCGCGCGAGGGCGACCTGCGGATGTTGCAGGCGGTGCACAAGCTGCACGAGCAGAACCCGATGCTGGGCCTGCGCGGGGTGCGGCTGGGCCTGGTCATCCCGGGCCTGTTCGAGATGCAGGCGCGGGCCATCCTGGAGGCGGCCGCCGAGCATCAGCGCAACGGCGGGGTGCCCCGGGTGGAGATCATGGTTCCGCTGGTCGGCGCGGTGCAGGAGTTCGAGGCGATCAAGGAGGACATCATCGCGGTCGGGGCCGAGGTGCGCGCCGAAACCGGCCAGCACCTGGAGTTCCTGATCGGCACCATGATCGAGCTGCCCCGGGCCGCGCTGACCGCCGGCCAGATCGCCGAGTCGGCCGAGTTCTTCTCCTTCGGCACCAACGACCTGACCCAGACCACCTGGGGCTTCTCCCGGGACGACGTGGAGGCGGCGTTCTTCAGCCACTACCTGGAGAAGGGCATCTTCGGGGTCAGCCCGTTCGAGTCGCTGGACACCGAGGGCGTCGGCGAGCTGGTCAAGATCGGCGTCGAACGGGGCCGGGAGGTGCGTCCCGGCTTGAAGCTCGGCGTCTGCGGCGAGCACGGCGGCGACCCGGACTCGGTGCGCTACTTCGACTCGGTCGGGCTGGACTACGTGTCCTGCTCGCCGTTCCGGGTGCCGGTGGCGCGGCTGGAGGCCGGCCGGGCCAACCTGCTGCACTGAGCCGCCCCGGCAGCCGATGACGCTGAGCCCCGGCCGGGCCGACCTGATGCGTCGAGCCGGCCGGCCGGCCGCGGAACCGCCGTAGAGTGAAGGGGTGCCTGGTCGTCTGTCCCGAATCGCGGCGGCGGCGGTCGCTGCGGCGCGGGGTGGCCAACCACGCAGCAACCAGCAACGCAGCAACCAGCTACGCGGCGGCCAACAGCGAGGCGGCCAACAGCGCGGGTTCGACCAGCCGCCGATCGGCCGGCCCGAGGGACCCCGGGTGCTGCCCCGTACCGAGGTATTGCAGGACATCCTGCGCGAGTACCAGCTGCGCTGGCTGGTCGACGACGACGGGGATCTGGCATTGCGCTGGGAGAGCTACAGCGTCTACTTCTTCCACTACGGTCAGGACGAGGAAGTTCTGCAGGCCCGGCTCTACCTCAACCGCCGGTTCGAGGTGGAGCTGCGGCCGACCCTGGCGCTGGTGCTGGACGACTGGAACCGCAGCAAGCTGTTCCCCAAGGCCTACACGGTGCTGCCGGACGACGGCCTGGTCGGCATCTGCGCCGAGCAGGCGTTCGACTTCGAGGGCGGCATCAGCCGGCAGCAGCTGAAGTTCACCGTGGGCATGTGGCTGCAGAACCTGCAGCAGTTCGCCGACTGGACCGAGGAGCACATCTAGGTGGCCCGCTACCGGTACACGGGCGCCGATCAGCAGCGGTTGGTCGACGAGGACGCCAAGCGCGGCCAGCCGGCGGCCGACTGGCGGGGTGAGTTCGAGCGGGACCGGGCCCGGGTGCTGCACTCCTACGCCTTCCGCCGGCTGGCCGACAAGACCCAGGTGGTCTCACCCGGCCAGGACGACTTCCCGCGGACCCGGCTCACCCATTCGCTGGAGGTCGCCCAGATCGGCCGGGAGATGGGCGCGGCGCTCGGCTGCGACCCGGATCTGGTGGACGCGGCCGGCCTGGCGCACGACCTGGGACACCCGCCGTTCGGGCACAACGGCGAGGACGCGCTGAACGAGGTGGCGCTGGCCGGCGGCTGCGACGGCTTCGAGGGCAACGCGCAGACCCTGCGCATCCTTACCCGGCTGGAGGCCAAGGCGGTGGCCGGCCAGCCGGCCGGGCTGAACCTGACCCGGGCCAGCCTGGACGCGGTCTGCAAGTACCCGTGGCCGTACCGGGCAGGCGTGCGCAAGTTCGGCTGCTACGGCTCGGACCGGCCGGCCTTCGACTGGCTGCGAGCCGGCCGGGACGACGGCCTGCGCTGCCTGGAGGCCCAGGAGATGGACTGGGCCGACGACGTGGCCTATTCGGTGCACGACGTGGAGGACGGCGTGCACGCCGGCTACATCCGGCTCGGCGTGCTCGACTCGGACGACGAACGCGAGCTGCTGTGCAGGCAGGCCGCCGAGACGTACTCGCCGCTGCCGGCCGAGGCGCTGGCGCCGGTGCTGGAGGAGTTGCTGTGGCTGCCGCCGGTGCTCGATCTGGCCGGCTACGACGGCAGTTTCGCCGCCCAGGGGCAGGCCAAGCGGGCCACCAGCGAGCTGACCGGCCGGTTCGTCTCGGCCGCGGTCGACGCCACCCGGGACAAGTACGGCACTCCTCCGCTGGGCCGGTACTCGGCCGAGCTGGTGGTGCCGGAGGAACTGGTGGCCGAGTGCGCGCTGCTCAAGGCCATCGCCTACCGGTACGTGATGCGCCGGCCGGCGGCGGAGGCGCAGCTGGCGGTGCAGCGGCGGCTGCTGACGGAGCTGGTCGAGGTGCTGCTGGAACAGGGCGAGCCGGTGCTGTCGCCGGAGCTGCGGCAGCCCTGGCGCACGGCGGCCTCGGATCCGGAGCGGTTGCGGGTGGTGATCGATCAGGTCGCCCAGCTGACCGACTCGGCGGCCCGGTCCTGGCACGCCCGGCTCGTCCGGCCCAACGCCTAGACTCACACCATGCCGGGGCGGATCCACGACGAGGACGTGGCCGCCGTCCGTGATCGTTCGTCGATCGCCGAGGTCGTCGGCGAGTACGTCCAGCTGCGCAACGCCGGCGGCGGCAACCTGAAGGGGCTCTGCCCGTTCCACGACGAGAAGTCCCCGTCGCTGTCGGTCAGTCCGGGCCGCAACCTGTTCCACTGCTTCGGCTGTAGCGAGGGCGGCGACGTGATCCGGTTCGTCCAGCGGATCGAGCACCTGTCGTTCGTCGAGGCGGTCGAGCGGCTGGCCGGCCGGGCCGGCATCCAGCTGCGCTACACCGAGGGTGGTCCGGGCAGCGGCCGGCCGTCCGGGCAGCGGGCGCGGCTGGTGGAGGCGCACGTGCTGGCCGCGGCGTTCTACGCCGAGCAGCTGAGCAGCGCGGACGCGGCGCCGGCCCGCCGGTACCTGGACGAGCGCGGTTTCGACGCCGCCGCGGTGGCGAAGTTCGGCTGCGGGTACGCGCCGGCCGGCTGGGACGCGCTGACGAAGTACCTGCTCGGGCGGGGTTTCGCCCCGGCCGAGCTGACCCTGGCCGGGTTGGCCCGGGAGTCCGGCCGGGGCAGCCTGATCGATCGGTTCCACCGCCGGTTGCTGTGGCCGATCAAGGACGTCGGCGGCGACGTGGTGGGCTTCGGCGCGCGCCGGATCCATGACGACGACCGGATCGAGGCGAAGTACCTCAACACCGCGGAAACCCCGCTGTACAAGAAGAGTCAGCTGCTCTACGGGATGGACCTGGCCAAGCGGGAGATCGCCCGGCAGCACCAGGCGGTGATCGTGGAGGGCTACACCGACGTGATGGCCTGCCACCTGGCCGGCGTCACCACCGCGGTGGCCACCTGCGGCACCTCGTTCGGGGCCGAGCACATCGGCGTGATCCGCCGGTTGCTGATGGACTCGGACGCCTTCGCCGGGCAGGTGGTGTTCACCTTCGACGGGGACGCGGCCGGCATGAAGGCCGCCGAACGGGCCTTCGCCGAGGAGCAGAAGTTCATGGCGCAGACGTTCGTGGCGATCGCGCCGAGCGGCAAGGATCCGTGCGAGCTGCGCCAGTCCGGCGGGGACGCGGCGGTGCGGGCGCTGATCGAGTCCCGCAAGCCGCTGGTGGAGTTCGTGCTGCGTACCACGGTGAACCGGTTCGACCTG
This sequence comes from Jatrophihabitans sp., assembly GCA_035763985.1. Taxonomy (GTDB): domain Bacteria; phylum Actinomycetota; class Actinomycetes; order Mycobacteriales; family Jatrophihabitantaceae; genus Jatrophihabitans_A. The sequence goes on from DASUAC010000181.1 coordinate 7,644, forward strand.
GACTCGGCCGAGGGCCGGGTGGCGGCCCTGGACCGGAGCGTTCCGCTGGTCGCGATGATCAAGGACCACGCGCTGCGCGACGAGTACGCCCGGCTGCTGGCCGGCCTGGTCGGGGTGGACGACCCGAACCGGGTGGTCGCCCGGGTACGCGGGCTGGTCCGGTCCGGCGGCCGGGCCTCGGCGGGCTCCGGGCATGCCTCGGCGCGCGGGCATGCCTCGGCGCACGGGCCGGGTACGGCGCACGCTCCCGGTCTCGGCCAGCCGCACACCGGACCGGCCGAGGGGGGTGGCCAGGCCCA
>DASUAC010000182.1:0-3501 GCA_035763985.1 Jatrophihabitans sp.
AAGCACCAGCGCCGCGGTCACCACCGGCACCGCCGCCGCACGCACGCCGGGTCGCAACGTCACACCGCCAGTCAATCGCACTCCACCAGGATGCGCCAGCAGCCTAAGGACACGGTGAGACGCGCCCGGCCGGGTGCTTTCCGCGGCCGTGCGACGCGGGAGCAGACCGGACTGGACGCGAGCACCGCGCGGATCCGCGCCAAGGCGTCCGCGCCCGCCGACCGGGCGTCGGTCATCGTCGCCAGCGAACGGATGGACGACGACCCCGGCTGGCGGCTGCTCCAGCCGGGCGAGCTCCTGCACGTCGGCCGCGATCTGACCTGCCGATCACGCACTCCGTTCGACCCGCCGGCACACCTGCTCCGGCTCGCCGACCTCGAGCCGACGGCGGCGGCCTCACATCACCCCACCCAGCCAGGATGACCGGCGCGGTCAGCGATCCAGCGCCTGCGCGGTCGCGGCGCTGGCCAGCCCGTACGCCAGGTGCGGCGCCAGGTCGGAGAGCCAATCGGCCACCGACCACTCCCGGGCGTCGGAGATGCCGAGCAACACCATCGGGGTGTCGCTGCCCAGCATCGCCGCCAGGCCGACCAGTACCGCCGTCCGGCCCAGTGACAGCCGCCAGCCGGCCGCCCGGGCCACCCCGAGCACGCCGCCCACCCCGACCCCGGTGGCGATGCCGAGCAGCGCGCCCAGGCCGGTGGTGCGATGCTGCCTGGTGTCCGGATCGCCGGGTACCTCGAGGCCCAGCTTGCCGCCGATGGTCTGCACCGCCGTCTCCGGCGCGCTGCTCGCCGCCCGGCCGCGGATCGCCATGTCCAGGTAGGTGACCGCGTTCAGCGCGGTGGTGCCGGCCGCGCCGGCCGCCGCGCCGACCAGCAGGCCCTTCCCGATTCCCATGACCTCGACCGTACGCCGACCGGATTCACCGCGTCGGCGGAACTCTCGGCGCCTACGCTGCCCTGTCGCCGCACCGGCGACGGGCGTCGCTCACCAGAACCGGGGCTGGCCCGGGATGGTCTCCAGGTCGCCGAGCAGCAACGCCCGCTCCTGGTCCTCGGCGATCTCCTCGGCCGCCGCCAGCGCCCGTTCGGTCCACATCCGCGCCGCCTCGGCATCTCCGGCGATTGCCGAGCCACGGGCCAACGCCTCGTAGGCGAAACCCAAATCCCAATCGCCGATGCCGTTCTCCTGGCAGATGTCCAGCACCCGCCGGGCGTGGTGCAGGCATGGCTCGGGCCGGCGCAGTACCGCATAGACGCGCGAGCACTGCCACTCGCCGCGGGCCAGGTTCGCGGCCGTGCCGACCTGTTCCCAGTGGTAGCGGGAGGCGTGCGCGCTGTGGATCATCCGGTCGTCCTCGGCCGGGGTGCGACCCTCCTTCTCCATCAGGGTCCAGGTGGCGTTGTACAGCGTGGCGGCCAGCCGCCGCTCGTTGTCCCGGCTGAGCAGTTCCTCGGCAGCAGGCGAATTCGTCATCGGGTGATCCACTCCGTCGGTGATCAGGTGGGCAAGTTCGTGCAGGTCGCCGGTCAGCCGGGCCAGCCGGCTCTCCAGCCGGGTGCGATGGTGCACCAGGATTCCCAGCGCCGCGGCCGGATCCGGCTCGGCCAGGTAGGCGCGTACCTCGTCCAGCGGCAGGTCCACCGCCCGCAACCGGGCGATCCGGCAGGCCGGTACGACCTGATCCGCGGTGTAGAACCGGAATCCGGTGGCCGCGTCGACCCGGGCCGGGCTGAGCAGGCCGAGCCGGTCGTAATGCCGCAGCGCCTTCGGGGTCAGCCCGCTCAGCCGGGACAGCGCACCGATGCTCAGTTGCCCGGCGCCGGTCACGGTGTCACTCGCGGTGCTGTTCACGTCGAGTCAGGTTAGAACTCTGCCCCGCGGTAACAGCAAGTACCGACCCGCTACAGTCGACTTCGGTGCGCCGGGAAGTCTGGTCGGCAGTTGCTCGACACTGCCGCGGACGAACGGAGAGCAAGCGATGGCCGACAGCTATGGCTTCGGCGGCCGGCTGCTGTTGATCGGCCTGATCGGGCTGGTCGCGGTGCTGGCCAACCGGATCACCCGCCGGGTACCGCTGCCGGCTCCCGCGCTGCTGCTGGCCGGTACGGCGCTCGCGGTGCAGCTGGTGCCGGCGCTGCGCCGGCCGGCCGCGGCGAACGTGGACCGGCTGGTCACCGTGGCGCTGGTGCTGATCCTCTTCGACGGCGGCCGTCAGCTCGGCTGGCCGAGCTTCCGCCGGTCCGTCCGGCCGATCGTGCTGACCGGGGTGCTGGGCACCTTCCTCACCACCGCCGGCGTGATGTTGCTGGCGCACCTGTTCGGGCTGCCGTGGTACGCCGCCCTGCTGGTAGCCGCCGCCGTCGCGCCGACCGACCCCGCGGTGGTGTTCTCGGTGCTCGGCGAACGGGAGATCGCCGGCGCGAGCGGCACCGTCCTCAAGGGCGAGTCGGGGGTGAACGACCCGGTCGGCATCGCGCTGATGGTGAGCCTGCTGTCCGCCGGCCGGCTGTCCGGTTCGGCGCTCGGCCACGCGGCCGGTGAGTTCCTGCTGCAGCTGACGGTGGGCGCGCTGGTCGGCGGCGTGGGCGGCTGGCTGCTGCTGCGGTTCACCGGACGGCTACGGCTGCCTGCCGCCGGGCTGTATCCGGTACTCACGCTGGCCAGCAGCTTCGTGCTGTTCGGCGCAGCCACGCTGGCCCACGGTTCCGGTTTCCTGGCGGTGTTCGTCGCGGGCATCCTGCTCGGCGAGGCCGAGTTGCCCTACCAGCGCGAGGTGGCGCACGTGCACGACGCGGCGGCCAGCCTCGGCGAGATCGTGGCGTTCGTGGCGCTGGGCCTGACGGTCAGCCTGAGCCAGTTGAGCCATCTCGACGTGTGGCTGCCGGGCCTGGCGCTGGCGGTGCTGCTGACCGTGCTGGTCCGTCCGCTGCTGGTCGCCGGCTGCCTGATCGGCTCCGGGCTGGCCACCAACGAACGGATGCTGGTGTTGCTGGCCGGGCTCAAGGGCGCGGTGCCGATCCTGCTCGGCACCTTCCTGCTGGACGCCAAGGTCAGCGACACCGAGCGGCTGTACGGGATCGTGGTGCTGGTGGTGGCCTTCTCGGTCACCGTGCAGGCCACCGCGCTGCCGGGGCTCGCCGGGCTGCTCCGGGTGCCCATGCGGGTGGTGCCGCCGGAACCGTGGGCGTTCGGCGTCCGGCTGCGTACCCAGCCGGCCGGTGCGCATCGGCTGCGGGTGGCCGCGGGCTCCGCCGCCGACGGCTGCACCGTGGCCGGGTTGGCCGAGTTGCCGGCGGGTGCCTGGATCGGCTTCCTGGTCCGGGACGGCGCGCTGCTGCCGGTCTCGGCCGAGACCGTGCTGCAGGCCGGCGACGAGGCGCTGGTGCATGCCGACTCGCAGCAGGCCGAGACGCTCACCGCGCTGTTCGGCGAACCGGCCGGCTGAGGCCGGTCAGGCCGAGGCGGCTGGCTGAACCGGCCGGCTGAGGCCGGTCA
>DASUAC010000183.1:0-7059 GCA_035763985.1 Jatrophihabitans sp.
ATGCCGATACGCCGGCGCGCACCGGGCAGTGTGGGCGAAACGGGCCGACTCTGGGCGGGTCAGGCGTAGGGGCGGCGGGCCAGTGACGAGTACACGTAATTGGTCAGGGTCACGATGTCGAAGACCGGAACGCCCAGCAGCCGCTGCACATCACTGGCGAACGGCACCAGATCGGTGCATTCGAGCAACACCGCGCCCAGCGTCGGATCGTCGGCCAGCCGGCCGGCCACCGTCAGCACCTCCTGGCGCAGCCGCTCGACGTCCAGTTCGGGCCGGCGTCCCTCCAGCATCACCTCGCGGAACTCCTGCTGATCCTCCATCCCGGCGATCCGGACCGGCACCGACTCGGCGCCGGCCTTGGCCAGATGACGCGGGGTCAGCGAGGCCTGCTTGGCGGTGAGCACGCCCACCGTCTGCCGGGCTGCCAGCATCCGGTACACCATCGGCAACTGCACCATGCTCGAGGCGAACACCGGCACCGGCACCGCGTCGGCCAGTTCCTGCTGGAACAGCACCAGGAAACCGCAGCCGGAGGTGATCGCGGACGCCCCCTCGGCCACCAACTCCTGGGCGGCCTCGCAGAACGGCTCGATCAGCGAAAGGTCGTGCTGGGTCACCACCCGGTGCGGGGTGGCACCCTTGACCACCCGGTAACGGACCGGGAAGTCGAACGTCGTCGGATTGCGGATGTGCCCAGGGATCTTGTCGAAAATGGTCTCCAGGCACAGCACACCGATGACCGGCTGGCCCGCCGGTTCGGCGACCGGCAGCACCACCGGCTCGGTGACCGCCACCGGCGGCTCCGCAACCACCACCGCCGAATCGGTCAGCACGATCGCGGACTCGGGACTCGCGACAGCCGGCTCGGCAAGAACGACAGCCGGCTCGGGAAGTACGACCGCCGAATCGGGCAGAACGACCGCCGAATCGGGCAGTACGACCGCCGAATCGGGCAGAACGATCGCCGGCTCGGTCGGTGCGGCCTTCAGACTGGTCATCGTTCCCTCCGGCTGGTGGTGTAGCGATCCACCTGGAACAAGGAAGCGTCCACGATCTCCCCCTGATCGGTCAATAGGCCGTGCTGCATCAGCAAGGACCGGGTGACCAGTTCGCCGGCGGCCGGCGCCAATGCCATGCCGTTGTGACCGTGCCCGGTGGCGATGGTCAGGTTGGTGTATCCCGGTGCCCGGCCGAGCAGCGGCAGGCTGTCCGGCGTGCACGGCCGGAACCCGGCCCACACCTCCTGCTCGGTCCATTCCAGCGCCGGAAGTTGCGTCCGCACGACGGTCAGCATCCGGTCCACCCGGCGCCGGGACACCGTCGGGTGCCAGCCGGCCAGGCTGAGGTCACCGGCGAACCGCAGCCGATCGCCGAACGGCCGGACCGCCACCATGCCCTCGGCCAGCAGCACCGGGTGCCGCGGTGCGTCGGCCGGCGCCTTCACCGTGATGCTGTAACCCTTCACCGGCTGTATCGGGAGGTCGAGTGCCAGCAGCCGGGCCAGCCGGCCGGACCAGCTGCCGGCCGCGAGCAGCACCTCGGCCGGCCGGAAACCGCCCGCGCTGCTGCCCACCTCGGTGATCGAGCCGGCGGACGTCCGGAATCCGGTCACTGCCACGTCCGGCATGATCGTCGCGCCGGCCTCGGTCAGCGCCCGGGCCAGCGCAACGCTGAACTCGGGTGCGGCGAAGTAGCCGGCGTCCGGGTTGAACAACGCGCCGGCCACCGCGAAGTCGGTGTCCGGTTCCAGCTCACGCAGCTGCTCGGCGGTCAGTTCCCGCATCGGCACGCCGGACTCGACCAGCCGCGGCAGGCCGGCCCGGGCGCGGGCGAGGCCCTCCTCGGTCCGGTACAGGTGCAGCATGCCGCTGGCGGTGAAGCCGGGCAGCGCCAGCTCACGCATCAGCTGCCAGCTGCGCCGCTTCAACGCCAGCATGCCGGCCATGCTGCGGGCGGCCTGCTCCGGCGAACCGGCCCGGCGGAACTGCCGCAGCCAGCGCAGCCGGTCCGGGCGCACGGTCGGCGGCAGCGCCAGCCGGTCGTCCGGACGCAGCAGCGAGCGCAGGCCGGCGGCCAATGCGCCGGGCCCGGCCAGCGGCAGCCCGCCGGTGCCGAGGAATCCGGTGTTGCCGGACGAGCTGGCGCTCGGGTCGCCGACCGCGGACCGGTCCAGCACGGTCACCCGTAAACCGGCCCGGCTGAGGAAGTAGCCGCACCACAGCCCGGCGATGCCGGCGCCGATGATCAGCACGTCCGGCTCGGACGGGTTGTGGTCGGCCATAGGCCTACAAGCTCACCAGGTTGAAGGTGAACGGCAGGTTCACCACCGGTCGTTCGTGGATCTCGGCCCTCAGCGCGATGCCCGGTTCGGTGAAGGTGCCCGGCGGTGGCTCGGCGAACTCGATCGTGGACCGGCCCGCGTCGAACAACTGGGCGCCGTGGCCGAAGTCGCCGGCCAACGCGAAGCCCGGTTCGACCAGCCGGGTCCGGACGATGAACACCCCGTTGTCCTCCAGGGTCTGCATCAACCGGCCGGTGTCCAGATAGCGGTAGTAGTCCAGCGGGTTGAGCACCAGGCCGTCGACGGTGCAGCCGATCTGCTCCGCCTCGTTGCAGGCGGCCAGGATGGCAGAGCCGAACGGTCCGGGGTCGGTCAGCCGGCCGATCTGCGGCAGGTTGAGCAGGCCACCCTCGCCGGACAGCAGGGTGTGGTTCTCCGCGGTGCCCAGCCGGAAGACCAGCCGGGCGTTGACGAAGGATTCGAAGGCCGCCGCGTCCTCGGCCAGCCCCGGCGGGATCCGCACCCATGCGGTGGTGGTCAGCAACGGCGGGATCGGCGTGGCGTGGAAGTGATTGGCCAGCTCACGCCGCTGATCGCCGTGCAGCACCGCCGGCTCGTCCGGCTCGGCGGTGCTCTCGTGCCAGTACGCCTGGCGCTGCTGCTGCCCGGACAGGTAGACCACGTTCTTGAACAGATAGCGGGTCGGCCGGCGCGGCTTGCGCCGGAAGGTGCCGACCGAGTCGGTGATCGTGTAGTCGAGCTCGACCCGGGCGTCCAGCCCGTCCCGCTGGAATGCCTCGAAGATCAGCCGGCCGGGCGACGGTCGCTGCGCTGCGTCGACGATCGGTTCGGTGAGTTGCATGTGGTCCCTTCGCTCGAAATACGATCTCGGAAATTACGCGTCGTTGCGATCTCGGAGAGTGGCGCCGAACGGGCTCAGCCGGGCTTGCGGGCGATGAAGATTCCCCAGCCGAACTCGTCGCGGTCGATGGCCGACTGGATCTCCGAGCAGGAGCCGGCGAAGGTCAGGATCCATTCCTTGGCAGCCGGATCGTCGGTGGTCTCGGCGCGCTGCACCGCCATCTCCTGGAGCACCCCGTAGGTCTGCCGGATGTGGCTGCGCAGGTTGCGGGCGAGCAGCAGTTCGAAGCCGGCCTCCGCCAGCGCCGACTGGTAGTCGAGGAAGGAGTAGCCGGCGTTCCAGCGCACCCGGTCATAGACGTGGGTACGGGCCCGCTCGCCGATCTGCTGCGTGGGCTGCAGGAAGTCGGAGAACGCGACGATGCCGCCGGGCCGCAGCACCCGGAACATCTCGGCGTGGCTGCGTGGCTTGTCCGGCACCAGGAACAGCGCGTCCTGGCTGACCACGTGGCTGAACGTGCCGTCCGGATAAGGCATCTTGGTGGCCGAGCCGTGGGTGAACCGGATGTCCAACCCGGCCCGCTCGCCGGTCAGTTGCTCCCTGGCGAACTTGACCCGTTCGATGCTCAGGTCCAGCCCCTCGCCCCGGCAGCCGTGGTGCTCGGCCAGGTAGAGCAGGAAGTTGCCGCACCCGCAGCCGACGTCCAGCACGTACGACTCGGCGGTGATGCCGGCGTCGGTGGCCAGGATGCCGGACGTCCGCTCCGCCGCCGCGCGGTAGTCCCGGTCGTCCTCGCCGGCGAAGTAGCCGGTGTGCAGCACGCCTTCGCTGTCCCAGAAGCTCAGGTAGGTCTGGGTGGTCTGATCGAAGAATCCCTCGACGTCGGCCTCGGTGAAGGAGGTGCTCATCTCCTGCTTTGTCCTTTCCTCAGTGCTGCATGTGGTCGGGGGGTTCAGCTGAAGTTCTCGGGGGACAGGTGCGGCGCGTCCGGGCCGATCAGGCTGGCCCCGCCGTCCACCAGGTGCACGCCGCCGGTGATGAACGACGCCCGTTCGCTGGCCAGGAAGGCGACCGCCGCGCCGATCTCCTCCGGCCTGCCCAGCCGGCCGAGCGCGCTGTGGTGGCCCATCGCCGCCAGCCGTTCGGCCACCTCGGCCTCGCTCGCACCGGGACCGGCCAGCCGGGCCGCGGCCCGGTCCAGTGGCGGCGTGTGTATGGTGCCGGGCGCGATCATGTTGACGGTGATGCCCTGCTGGCCGACGTCGGCGGCCAGTCCCTGGACGAACCGGACCAGGCCGGCCCGGGCGACGCCGGACAGCGGCAGCGGGCGGACCGGCGCCACCGCGGTCTCCGAGCCGATGAACAGCAGCCGGCCCCAGCCGGCCGACTGCAGGTGCGGCAGCGCCGCCAGAGCCAGCGCGATCGCCGGATACAGCACCTTGGCCAGCGCCGCCTGGTAATCGGCCAGCTGGAACTTGCCGGCCGTTCCCATCGGCGGGCTGCCGCCGCTGACCAGCACGATGTGCAGCGCGCCGAACTCGTCCGCCACCTGCCGCACCCACTGCCGGGATGCCTCGATGTCGGTCAGATCCAGGCTGGTGGCGCTGATCCGGTTGCTGCCGGCGACCTCCTCGAGCTGGGCGACGGCCAGCTTCAGCTGGTCCTGGCCGCGGGCGCCGATGGCCACGTGCGCGCCCTCGCGCGCCAGCTCGCGGGCCGCCGCCAGGCCCATCCCGCTGGAACCGCCGGCGACCAGCGCAACCTTGTTCTCAAGTCCCAGATCCAACGGTTCCCCCCGACTGTCGTGAGTTGGCCGATGCCGGTTGCCGGTCGTCCCGGGCGCCGTTGCGGTGATAGCCGTAGCGCCGGAACAACGGCCAGGACAGCAGCCTGGTGGCGAGCTTGGACCGGGTGGCCAGCCCGTCCTGCCAGGACGAGTCGGTGGGCCGGATCACCGTCTCGCCGCTGCGGAACCGATCCGGGTTGCCGGTGACCGTGTGGTTGGGATGCAGCGTCACCGTGCGGCCGGCCACCGGGTTCTGCGCCTCGGCCTCGCCGCACAGCTCCAGCAGGGTGGCGATGCCGGCCTCCGGGTCGGCGATGAAGTCCTCGTAGCGCAACAGCATCGACCGCTCGGGGTAGGCCTGGGTGAGCGCGTGCGAGGCGATGTTGAAGCCGGTCCAGTACGCGGTGCTCTTCGAGGCCGACATGGTGAAGACGTACTGCTTGGGGTGACGCCAGGACTGGGCCACCGCGCGCGGATCGCGCACGAGATGCACGAAGTACGGTTCGATGCCGGGCAGCCGCGGCAGCAGCGCCGACTCGCCGGGGATCTTCGTGGTGTCGACGATCACCCGGGCGCCGGTGCGCTCGGCGACCGTGGCGTAGACCGCGCCCATCAGCTCGGCGTGCGCGCGCAGGTCGGCCGAGTCGATGCCCCGCCGCAACACCCGCCAGGTGTGCCGGGTACGCACCACCGCCTGCTGCCGGCGGATCACCTCGGCCGCGTGCTGCTCCGCCGTGCTGCCGTCCGGCCGGCCGATGGTGAGGATCTCCGACCAGATCGGGCATTCGGTGAGCGTGGCGCCGCAGCCGCACAGGTTGTTCACCCCGCGGCCGGCGCTGTTCTTCCAGAGGAAGTGCAGTTCACCGACGTGGAAGAAGCCGGGCACCTCGTTGAGGACGTTGCCGAGGATGGTGCTGCCGTTGCGGCACCAGCCGGTGATGCAGAGGATCTTCAACGGCGCGCTGCTCCTGGGCGTCCCTGCCGTGCTCGTCGGCGTCTCGTTCGTCGGCCTCTCGGTCATCGGGGTCCTTCGGCGAGTGCCGGGCTGGTCTGCGGGATCGCCAGCGCCATCACCGAGGCGACCGCGGCGCAGGCGGCGCAGGTGAAGAAAACCGACCGGTAACCCCAGGCGCCGGCGATCAGCCCGGTCAGCGGGCCCCAGACCGCCAGGCCCAGATCCCAGAACGAGGTGTAGGCGCCGAGCGCCGCGCCCTGCTGGTGGCCCTCGGTGCGATTCATCACCATCAGCGCCAGGGACGGATGGATCAGCGAGAACCCCATCCCCATGGCCACGCTGCCGAGGATAGCCACCGGCAGGTTGGGCGCCACCGCGATGATCAGCAGCCCGGCCGCCTCGCCGACGCCGCAGACGGCGGCCACCGGCCGCGGCCCGTACTTGTCCGGCAGCCGTCCGATCACCAGCCGGGTGCCGGCGTAGACCGCGCTGAAGCAGCCGAGCACCACGGTGCCACCGGGCACGCCGCGCGCCTGCAGATGCAGCACGATGAACGAGGCCAGCCCGGCGTAGCCGGCTGCCGCCAGCGTCAGCGCTAGGCCCGGGCTGAGCGCCGGCCGCAGCAGCAGGCCGGCGGCCTTGCCGGTGCCCGGCCGGCGCGGCGGCGACGGCACCGAGCTGATCAGGGCCAGGCTTGCCGCGGCCGCGGCCACGCAGAGTCCCCAGACCGCCGTGTAGCCGGCGCTGCGCAGCGCGGCACCGCCGAAGGTGCCGGCCGAGATGCCGCCCCACATGCTCACGCCGTACAGCCCGATCAGCTGCGCCCGGCGGTCGTGCGGAGCCAGCGAGACCGTCCACACCGCGCCCGCGGTGAACAGCGCCGCCTCGCCGACGCCGAGCAGCAGCCGGTCCAGCAGCAGGCCGGCCAGGCCGATCGGCAGGAAGTAGCCCAGGCCGCCGAGCAGCACCAGGACGGCACCGGCCTGCATGACCGACCGGTGGCCGCGGGCATCGGCCTGGGAACCGGCGACCGGCCGGATCAGCAGCGCCGTCAGCGCGGTGGCGGTGACCACCGAGCCGACCAGGATGTCGGCCGCGTCATAGCGGTCCCGGACGAAGCTGGGCAGCACCGGGATCGCCGCGGTCAGGCTGACGTAGCCGAAGAACAGGCCACC
>DASUAC010000184.1:0-2301 GCA_035763985.1 Jatrophihabitans sp.
GGTGCAGCCGGCCGGTGCCGGCGAATTGCTCGTGACCAACGTGGTGAACCGGGCCACCGTCTTCCTGCGCTACCGCAGCGGCGATCGTGCCGTACTGGACACCGCTGGTGACCGCCAGAGCCTCAGCCGGCTCTCCGGGCCGGAGCCGCAGCAGATCGAGTTCGCCGGTTCGGCGCTGCCGGCCGGGCTGCTCAGCACCAGGCTAGGGCTGCTGCCGGGGGTCGGCGACTTCCAGCTGGAGACCGGCCCCGGTCACCGCCCGGTGCTGCGCTGGAGCGCCGATTCGCCGGCCCCGGACCCGTCGGCCGTCCGGGCGGCGCTGACCGACGCGCTCGCCGAGTTGGTGCCGGGGGAGCGTCCGAGCATCGAGCAGGTCGGCCGGATCACCCCGCCGGGTGGGAAGAAACGCCGCTTCGTCGGTGCCGCTGGACACCGGAGCCCGGTATGACCGGCGGGATCCGGGACCTCACCTGGACCGGCAACCAGTTCCTGGACCCGCGACTCCAGCTGGCGGAGTTCACCGCCGCGGTGTCGGCGGTCGACCTCAGCACCAAGGGCGACACCTGGAGCACGAACGTCGCCGCCGAGCTGGCCCGCTATCACGGCCTGCCGGCGGCCCGGATCCGGGTGGGCGCCGGCGCCACCCAGCTGATCGAAACCGTGCTGCGCACGGCCTATTCCGGCCTGATCGTCGACGTGATCCCCAACTTCCACCTGACCTCGTCGCTGGCCGCGCAGGAAGGCTGGACCTACGTCCCGGTGCCGGTGCGCGAGCCGGCCGAGCTGCTGGGCAGGCTCGAGCCGTATCTCGGCCGGCCCGACGCCGTGATCACGCTGTCCTCGCCGCGCAATCCGCTCGGCTACCAGTTCGAGCCGGCCGACATCGCCGTCCTGCTGGAACGATGCCGCGGCACCGTGCTGCTCGACGAGGTCTACGCGGACTTCGCCCCGGCCAGCGCGCTGGAACTGGTCGAGCGGTATCCGAACCTGGTGGTGGTGCGGACCTTCTCCAAGGCCTGGGGCCTGGCCAACCTGCGGATCGGGTACGCCGTCGGGCAATGCTTCGCCGATCCGGCGTTCCGGTTCCGGCTGCTGCCGAACAGCGTCTCCGGCGTCGCGCAGCAAGCCGCGCTCGCCGTGCTGGCCGATCCGGCCCGGGTGTTGCTGAGCATCGAACAGGCCCGGCAGGCACGGGAGGCGCTGCGGGCCGCGCTGGCCGCGATCGACGGCCTGCACGTCTGGCCGTCGGCGGCCAACTACCTCTGCCTGGAAACGCCGCAGGCCAGGCAACTGGAGCAGGAACTGGCCGGCCGGGGACTGCTGGTGCGCGTGCTGCAGGACCTGCGGATCTATCCGGCCGACTGGCCGGACGGCCTGCGCATCGTCGTGCCGGCCGACGAGCAGGACGCCGACACCGTGGTGCGCAGCATCGCGCGGATGCACGCGCCGGCTCCGGTGGGCCGGCCGTGATGCCCGGGCTGCGCCAGCCGGCAGGTGAGCTCAACGGCCGGCCGTCCCTGGACGCGACCGGCGAGTACGCCGGCTGGCTGTCCAGCGGCAACCATCCCACCGAGTTGGTGGTGGTCGAGTTGGCCACCGGCCGGACGGACCGGCACCGGGTCCCGCTGGCCGGACGATGCCGTTCTTTTCATTGGTCGAAGTCACCCGGTGTCGGCCTGGCCGTGGTGGACGCCGACGGTGCCGAGGACTGTCAGCTGTACCGGGTGCGGCCCGGCGAAGGGCGCTGGCAGCCGGTGGCCGGGCCGCACGCCCGGCAGGTCCGGGTGGTGGCCCAGAGCGAGCTGCGACCGCGGGAGATCGTGGTCTCGCTGCTCGACGGGACCGCCGAGCAGGCGGAGTACCGGCGGATCGACCTGGTCACCGGTGCCGGACAGACCCTGCTGCGGGATCGCGGGTTCGCCGCCGTCTACTTCGATCACCAACTGCGTCCGCGGTTGTTCGAGACGGTCGACGAGCTGGGCAGCCGGCTCATCTTCGACGGCGATCCGGACCACGGCCGGTTGTTCCTGCGCATCGAGCACCGCGACGGCATGTGCGTACGGTTCGTGGACTTCACCGCCGACGGCCGGTCGGTCCACTTCGTCATGCCGGACGGTGAGCAGGGCGTCCGGCTGGTACGGCTGCCGCTCACCGGTGGGCCGGCTGCAGCCGCCACCTTGTGCCGAGCGGATAAGGCCGATTTCACCGAGCTGTTCTTCGACGGAGCCGACCTGCAGCTGGCCCAGGTGGAGGGCGAGCGCACCGAGTGCCGGCCGTTCGATGCCGCCGCCGCCGCGGTGG
>DASUAC010000185.1:0-6172 GCA_035763985.1 Jatrophihabitans sp.
AGGGCGTAGCGGTCTCGCCGGGGCGATCGCCAGCTGGCTTCAGGCGACCAGCTCACCGGCTGCCAGCTAGGCACGCTGGCATCGGACGAGCGACCGGCGCGGAGGGTTGTGCCGGTCCAGTCGGCCATCCGGCCCGCGGGATGCGGCGGCAACCCGGGGCCCGTAATTGCCGGCGCGGATGATTCGTCGCGCCGGCGCAGCCGGCTCGTCTCGTCGTTCGTGAGACCGCTACGCAACTGGACAAACGACCTATCCCACCAGAGGTGACGGTCACCGGCGATCACCCGTCGATACAGTGGCTGCCATGATCGAGCTGGCCGAGGCGCGCCGCCGGCTGCTGGCCGCCTGTCCGGTACCCCGGCCGGTCGAGCTGCCGACGGCCGAGGCGGCCGGCTGCGTGCTGGCCGCCGACGTCAGCGCGTCGGCCGCGGTACCGCCGTTCGACAACAGCAGCGTGGACGGCTACGCGGTGCGCTCCGCCGACGTCCGGACCGCCGCGCCGGACCAGCCGGTCGAGCTGGCGGTGCTCGGCACCGTGTTCGCCGGCTCGGTGGCCGGCGAACCGGTCGCAGCAGGCCGTACCTGGAAGGTGATGACCGGCGCTCCGCTGCCGGCCGGCGCCGATGCGGTGGTCATGGTGGAGCGCTCCTCGGCGTCCCGCGACGATCCGCGCGGCCGGGCGGGCGACACCGTGCAGCTGTTCGCGAAGGTCAAGCCCGGCGCCGGCATCCGGTTGGCCGGCAGTGACGTGGCCGCCGGCGCGGTGGTGCTGCGCGCCGGCACCGTACTGCGGCCTGCCCACCTCGGCGTGCTGGCCAGCGTCGGGGCACGGGCGGTTTCGGTGTATCCGCGGTTGCGGGTGGGCGTACTGGCCACCGGCGACGAGTTGGTGGCCGACGGTGGGCCGCTCGGGCCCGGCCAGATTCACGAGTCGAACCGGGCGATGCTGATGGCGCTGGTACGCCGGGTCAACGGCGAGCCGGTCGACCTGGGCGTGGCCGGCGACGACCTCGCCGGCCTGCAGGCCCGGCTGACCGAGGCGATCGCCGAGTGCGACGTGCTGCTGACCTGCGGCGGGGTGTCGATGGGCGACGCGGACCCGATCCGGGCGGTGCTCGACCGGCTCGGCCGGCTGAACTGGCTGCAGGTGGCGATCCGGCCGGCCAAGCCGTTCGCGTTCGGCGTGCTGGGGGAGGACACGCTGCTGCTCGGCCTGCCCGGCAACCCGGTGTCCTCGCTGGTCAGCTTCGAGCTGCTGGCCGGCCCGGCGCTGCGGCACATGATGGGCCGGCCGGATCCGTTCCCGGCCGAGGTGCGGGCGATCAGCGACGCCGACTTCGGCGCCGCCCGGCCCGACGGCCGGACCGGCTACCTCCGGGTGACGGCCGAGTTCGGCTCGGACGGGCGCCTGCATGTACGGCCGGTGGCGGGCCAGGACTCGCACCAGTTGCACGCCAGTGCCGGTGCCAACGCGCTGGCCCGGGTGCCGCCGGGTGACCAGCCGCAGCCGGGTGACGAGTTGGACGTCATCCTGCTCAGCTGACAGCTGCGACCGGATCGGGCGAATTACTCCGCGGCTGCGGCCAACTGCTGGGCATTGAGCGGCAGTTGCGGATACCATGCCGGCATGCCGAGCTATCGGATCCGGGAGGCTGCCCAGCTGCTCGGGGTCAGCGACGACACCGTCCGGCGGTGGGCCGAGGCCGGCCGGCTGCCCACCGTCACCGCGCACGGCCGGCAGCGGATCGACGGCGCGGCACTGGCCGAGTTCGCCGAATCCCAGGCAGCCGCCGCGGAGCGTCCCGCGATCGGCCCGATCGACGGCGGCTCGGCGCGCAACCAGCTGATCGGCCTGGTCACCCGGGTGGTCCGGGACACCGTGATGGCCCAGGTGGATCTGCAGGCCGGCCCGTTCCGGATCGTGTCGCTGATGAGCCGGGAGGCCGCCGACGAGCTCGGCCTGGAGCCGGGCAGCCTGGCGGTCGCCAGCATCAAGGCCACCAACGTCGTCATCGAGGTGCCGTCCGCACAGTGAGGACGCTCGAGTTGTCGCTGACCCGCACCGGCGTCCTGGCCGGCACGCTGATCGTCCTGCTCGCCGGCTGTGGCGGCTCGAGGTCCTCGCAGGCCGGCGCCGGCAGTTCGGGGACGTCCTTGCACGGCAGCGTGACCGTGCTGGCCGCCGCCTCGCTGACCGAGGTGTTCGGCACCCTGGCCGAGCGGTTCCGGGCGGCTCATCCGGGGGTCACGGTGAAGTTGAGCTTCGGGGCCAGTTCGGCGCTGGCCCAGCAGATCCAGGCGGGCGCGCCGGCCGACGTGTTCGCCTCGGCCGCCGCCAAGAACATGCAGCAGGTGATCTCGGCGGGCGGCGCCACCGGCAGCAGCAACTTCGCCGCCAACGTCATGGAGATCGCGGTGCCGCCGGGCAATCCGGCCGGCATCGCCGGCGTCGCCGACCTGGCCCGGAAAGGCGTCAAGGTGGCGCTCTGCCAGGCCCAGGTGCCGTGCGGGGCCACCGCGCAAGAGGTGTTCTCGCACGCCGGCGTCACCGTCAGGCCGGTCACTGAGGAGGCCGACGTCAAGTCCACCCTGACCAAGGTGGAGACCGGTGAGGTGGACGCCGGCGTGGTGTACGTGACCGACGTCCGGTCGGCCGGCGGCAAGGTCAAGGGCATCGCCATCCCGGACGCGCAGAACGCCCGCACCGAGTACCCGATCGCGGCGCTGAGCAAGGCCCCGAACCCGGCGGCCGCGGCGGCGTTCGTCGCCTTCGTGCTGTCCGCGGACGGGCAGTCGGTGCTGTCGGCCGACGGGTTCGAGAAACCCTGACCAGGCAGCGAGCGGCCGGTGGGCGCGGCAGCACCGAACGAGCCCCGGCGCTGATCGCGGTCCCGGCGGCGGTGGGCTTCGGGTTCCTGCTGCTGCCGCTGCTGGCGCTGCTCGTCCGGGCCCCGTGGCGTGGCCTGCACCGGCTGCTGTCCGACTCGGCCGGGCTGACCGCGTTGCGGCTGTCGCTGGAATGCGCCACCGCCGCCACCGCGCTCTCGGTGCTGTTCGGGGTGCCGCTGGCCTGGGTGCTGGCCCGGGTCCGGCTGCCCGGGATCGGGCTGCTGCGCGCGGTGGTCACGCTGCCGCTGGTGCTGCCACCGGTGGTCGGCGGCCTGGCGCTGCTGCTGGCACTCGGCCGCAACGGGGTGTTCGGCCGGTGGCTGTACTCGGCCACCGGGTACTCGCTGCCGTTCACCACGGCGGGGGTGATCGTGGCCGAGACGTTCGTCGCGATGCCGTTCCTGGTGCTGACCGTGGAGGGGGCGATCCGGTCCGCCGACCGGGACCTGGAGGAGGCCGCGGCCACCCTGGGCGCCTCGCGCGGCATGGTGTTCGGCCGGATCACGCTGCCGCTGGTGTCGCCGTCGCTGCTGGCCGGCTCGGTGCTGTGCTGGGCGCGGGCGCTCGGCGAGTTCGGCGCCACCATCACCTTCGCCGGCAACTTCCCGGCCACCACCCAGACCATGCCGCTGGCCGTCTACAACCGGCTGGAGGTCGACCCGGAGCAGGCGGTGGCACTCAGCCTGGTGCTGCTGGCGGTCGCGGTGGCGGTGCTGGTCGCGTTGCGGGATCGCTGGCTGCGTCCCGGCGGTGGATTGTGACCGCCGGTTCGCCGAGTGGGCTGCGGTTCGCCGGTGAGGTGCGCCGCGGCGGCTTCCGGCTGCAGGCCGACTTCACGGTGGCAGACGGCGAGGTGGTGGGCGTGCTCGGGCCGAACGGCGCCGGCAAGACCACCTTGCTGCGGGCCCTGGCCGGGCTCTCGGCGCTGACCAGCGGCAGCATCCGGCTGGGCGGCCGGCTGCTCGACGACGCCGCGGCCGGACTGTTCCTGCCCGCCGAGCAACGTCCGGTCGGCCTGGTGTTCCAGAACTATCGGCTGTTTCCGCACCTGACCGTGCGGGACAACGTCGCCTTCGCCGGACGGGCTCGCGGCCAATCCCGCCGGCACGCCCGGACGGCCGCCGACCGGTGGCTGGCCAGGCTCGGGCTGACCGAGCTGGCCGGGCGCAAACCGGCCCAGCTGTCCGGCGGCCAGGCCCAGCGGGTCGCGCTGGCCCGGGCGCTGGCGGCCGAGCCGAGCCTGCTGCTGCTGGACGAGCCGATGGCCGCGCTGGACGCCCGGACCAGGCTGCAGGTACGGGCCGAGCTGGCCGAGCACCTGACCGGCTTCGCCGGGCCGGCGCTGCTGGTCACCCACGACCCGCTGGAGGCGATGGTGCTGACCGGACGGCTGCTGGTGATCGAGGACGGCCGGGTGGTGCAGCAGGGCACGCCGGCCGAGGTGGCCCGCCGGCCGGCCACCCAGTACGTCGCCCGGCTGGTCGGGTTGAACCGGTACCCGGGGCGGGTGCTGGCCGCCGGGCCGAGCTGCACGGTCGAGCTGGACGGCGGCGGCACGCTGGTGGCGCTGGCCGGCGAGCAGCCGGTACGGGCCGGGCAGCGGGTGCTGGTGGCGGTCTCGCCGGCCGCGATTCTGCTGCACGCCGAGCAGCCGGCCGGACTGTCGGCACGCAATGTCTGGCCGGCCGTCGTGCGCGGCCTGGAACTGCTCGCCGACCGGGTCCGGGTGCGGCTGGACGGCCGGCCGCCGGCGCTGGTGGACATCACGCCGGCTGCCCTCGCCGAGCTACGGCTCGGCGAGGGCAGCCCCGTCTGGCTGAGCGCCAAGGCCACCGAGGTCTCCTGCTACCCCGAAGGCGAGGGCGAGTGAGCATCGCAGGGACGTAGTCCCGAGGAGCGGAGCGAGCGCGGAGCCGAGCAGAGACCCGAGGGCGACAGCTGCGGCTAAGCCGGCGTGCTACTCGCTGTGCGCGCCGGCCCGGACCGCGTCCCCTTCGCCGACCCAGACCGTCTTGGCGTTGCAGAACTCCCTGATGCCCTGCTCGGACAGCTCCCGGCCGTAGCCGGAGGTCTTCACCCCGCCGAACGGCAACTCGTTGAACGACGTGGTCATCCCGTTGATGAAGACCGCTCCGGCGGTCAGGTCGCGGATGAACGCCTGCTGCTCGTCCGGATCGTTGGTCCAGGCGTTCGAGCCGAGGCCGAAGTCGGTGCCGTTGGCGATCTCGATCGCCTCCTCGTACGAGGAGACCCGGTACAGGCCGGCCACCGGGCCGAAGACCTCCTGGGCGTACATGTCCATCTCCGGGGTCAGCCCGGCGACCACGGTCGGCGGGTACCACCAGCCCGGACGGTCGATCGGCTCGCCGCCGCAGAGCACCTCGGCGCCCTTGCCGACCGCGTCGGCAACCTGGGCGGCCACGTCGTCCCGGCCCTGTTCGGTGGCCAACGGTCCGATGTCGGTGTTCTCGTCCATCGGGTCACCCACCACCAGCGAACTCATCTGCTTGACGAAGGACTCGGCGAAGGCGTCGTAGACGTCGGTGTGCACGATGAATCGCTTGGCCGCGATGCAGGATTGCCCGTTGTTCTGGCAGCGGGCGGTGGTGGCCACCTTGGCGGCCCGGTCCAGGTCGGCCGACGGCATCACCACGAACGGGTCGCTGCCGCCCAGTTCCAACACCGTCTTCTTCAGCTGCCTGCCGGCCAGTTCGGCCACCGACCGGCCGGCGGCCTCACTGCCGGTCAGGGTCGCGGCCACCACCCGCCGGTCGGTGAGCACCCGCTCGACCTGGTCCGAACCGATCAGCAGGGTCTGGAAGGAGCCGTCCGGAAAGCCCGCCCGGCTGAACAGATCCTGCATGAACAGCGCGGTCTGCGGCACGTTCGAAGCGTGCTTGAGCAGGCCGACGTTGCCGGCCATCAGGGCCGGTGCGGCGAACCGCATCGCCTGCCACAGCGGGAAGTTCCACGGCATGACGGCCAGCACCGGGCCGAGCGGCTGATAGTGGACGTAGGCCTGGGTGGCGTTCACCGCGGCCGGGTCGGCCTGCTCGTCGGCCAGGAATCGCTCGGCATTGTCGGCATAGAACCGGCACGCCTTGGCGCACTTGGCGGTCTCGGCCTTGGCCGAGGCGAGGGTCTTGCCCATCTCGGTGGTCATCATCCGGCCGATCGCATCCTGCTCGGCGTCCAGGATGTCGGCGGCCGCTCGCATCCAGCCGGCCCGTTCGGCGAAGGTGGTCCGGCTCAGCGCACGAAAGCCGTCGGCGGCCGTCTGCAG
>DASUAC010000186.1:0-4438 GCA_035763985.1 Jatrophihabitans sp.
TGCCCACCGCTGCCGCCACCTGAGTCAGCCGAGCGGCCGGGTGTAACACTCTGGCACGTCGCAGCGCTGAAGTTCTGCGGTCCGGAGTCGGATCCGAACGATGGCTGACAACCGAGGGAGCCGATGGTTGACACCGGGCCGATGGCGATGCCCCGGCAAGCCGGTCGCGGTGGCTACCCGCTGACCCGGCGGATGACGGCCGCGCGAACCGGCAGCGAGCCCCGCATCCCGGCTCGTGCCGAGGAACGAGACGACTGGATCGCCGCTGCCAAGGCCGGCGACGAAGCCGCCTTCACCGAGCTGTACCTCGACACCCAGCCGCGCTTGCTGCGCTACGCCACCGGCCTGGTCGGCCCGGACGCCGAGGAGGTCACCGCCGAGGCGTGGCTGCAGATCGTCCGGGACCTGGCCGGTTTCACCGGCGACCTGGACGCGTTCCGCGGCTGGGCCGCACGCATCGTGCGCAACCGGGCCATCGACTCCGCCCGGGCCCGGGCCCGCCGTCCGGTCGAGGTACGCGACCTGGCCGCGATGCTGGACCAGCCGTCCGCCGAGGACACCGCCGACCTGGCCGGGGCCAACCTGGCGACCGCGTGGGCGATCGGGCTCATCGCGCGGTTGCCGGCCGACCAGGCCGAAGCGGTGCTGCTGCGCGCCGTGGTCGGGCTCGATGCCAAGGCCGCCGGCCAGGTGCTCGGCAAGCGGGCCGGGGCGGTCCGGGTGGCGGCACACCGCGGCCTGAAGGCGCTGGCCCGGATGCTCGCCGAGACCGACGAGCCTGCCTACCAGCCGTACGGCGGCCGGCCGAGCCGCGATGTGTAACGAAAGCTCGTGCCCCGGCGCTTCAGGAGGTGAGATGCGAAACCACGGAATGCGACAGTCCCACGCCTACCTCGAGCAGATGCTCGACGGCGGCCTGGCTCGCCAGGATGCCCTGGCCAAGCTGATGGCCGCCGCCCGCAAACCGGACCGCCCCGACCCGGCAGGGTTGGCCGCCGCGCTGGCCGAGTTCCGTGCGGTCTCCGCGGCCCGTCCGGCAACCCCCGTACGAAGGAGTTCCAAGATCAAAAGCCTAGCCACCCGGATGCTGGCCGCGAAGTTCCTCACCGCGACCGGCCTCGCGCTCGCCGCCACCGGTGGCATCGCCGCCGCGT
Source organism: Jatrophihabitans sp. (assembly GCA_035763985.1). GTDB lineage: Bacteria > Actinomycetota > Actinomycetes > Mycobacteriales > Jatrophihabitantaceae > Jatrophihabitans_A. Next base: position 1,155 of record DASUAC010000186.1, read on the forward strand.
CCACCGGCCATCTGCCCAGCCCGTTGCCACACTCCAGCCACGCTTCCGGCACCGCGGTGGCCGCGGTCGCCAGCCACGCGCTGCCGACCAGCAGCTCATCCGACTCGGCCTCGAGTTCCACGTCGGCCTCGGCCAGTGCCGAACCGAGCAGTACCGACCCCGCCGCCCCGGCGCCGTCCCTGCGCGGGCTGTGCCAGGCCTGGCAGTCCCGGCCACACGAGCACGGCAAGGCCGACACCAGCCCGGCGTTCAGCTTCCTGGTCAGCACGGCCGGTGGCACCGACGCGGTCGACGGCTACTGCAGCACGCTGCTCAGCAGTGCCCCCGGCGAACCGTCCTCGACGCCGACCGCCAGCCACCCGGACGAGTCGACTCGTCCCAGCGGCCGGCCGAGCACGGTGCCGTCGCCGAGCCACCCGGACGGCAAGCCGAGCACGGTACCGTCGCCGAGCCATTCGGCCGGCAAGCCGAGCCCGCTGCCTACCCCGAGCCGGCACTAGGTCTGACCACTAGGCCTGACCGCTAGGCCCGACCGCGAGGCCCGACCGCGAGGTCTGACCACTGGGCCTGACCGCTAAGGCCTGACCGCTAGGCCTGACCGCTAGGCCTGACCGCTAAGGCCCGACCGCGAGGTCATTCGGACGTCGGGTGGGCCGCCGCCGCTGCCCACTCGGCCCAGCCCGGCAGGAAGCTCAGCCGGTCACGCCAAGTTCAGCCGGACGCGCAGGGTCTCCGGCGCTACCCGATGCTCAGCCGGCACCGGGAACCGAGCGCAGCACCAGGTCGGTGATCCGTTCCAGCGACGCCAGCGTCTCGGGCAGTTCGTGGGTCGGTTGGGTCAGGTGCGACAGGGTCAGCCGGACCAGGGCCTCGACCAGTTCGCCGAACATCGGCTCGGGCAGCTCCGGGAAGTTCTCGCCGAACCAGCCGGACAGCACCGCCACCGCGACCGGTAGCACCGGCCCGGACTTCGAGGTCATCAGCTGCAGCAGATCCCGATCGCCGGCGTTGGTGAGCACCCCGTGCAGCAGCGGGTTCTCCGAGGCGGCCAGCACCGTGTAGCGCAGCGCGGCCTTGGCGGCCTCCGCCACGCTCGCCCGATGGTCGGTCAGCACGGCGATCAGGCCGGACAGGAAGGCCTCGGTCTCGGCCAGCACCAGTGCCTCGCCGAGGCCGGCCTTGTTGCCGAACTCGGAGTACATGGTCGGCCGGGACACCCCGACCGCGTCTGCCACCTCGACGAACCGGATCTGCTGCCAACCCCGCTCGACGGTCAGCCGGCGGGCCACCTGCAGCGCCCGTTCGCGTACCTCCCGGCGGAACGCCTCATTGACCGGGTAGACCACGACGCCCACCTGCCGCGATCCGATGCGATCCGCTCCCCCGATCCGGAATCAGCTGCCGGCGACGAGCAGTTCGGCGATCTGCACGGTGTTCAGCGCGGCCCCCTTGCGCAGGTTGTCGTTCGACACGAACAGCGCCAGCCGGTGCGCACCGTCCTGCCGGATCCGGCCGACGTAGCTGGGATCCTTGCCCGCGGCCAGCAGCGGGGTCGGGATGTCGGTGACCTGTACGCCCGGCGCCCCGGCCAGCAGTTCCAGCGCCCGCTCGACCGACAGCGGCCGGCTGAACTCGGCGTTGATCGACAGCGAATGGCCGGTGAACACCGGCACCCGCACGCACGTCCCGGACACCTGCAGCTCCGGGATGCCGAGGATCTTGCGGCTCTCGTCGCGCAGCTTCTGCTCCTCGTTGGTCTCCCACGAGCCGTCGTCGACGAGCGAACCGGCCAGCGGCAGCACGTTGAACGCGATCGGCCGGGCGTAGTTCACCGGCTCGCCGAGGTCCACGGAGCTGCCGTCGTGGGTCAGCTCGGCGGCGTTGCCGCCGGCCTTGGCCAGCTGGCCCTCCAGCTCCTCCACGCCGGACAGCCCGCTGCCGGAGACCGCCTGGTAGGTCGAGGCCACCAGCCGGACCAGGCCGGCCTCGGCATGCAGCGGCTGCAGCACCGGCATCGCGGCCATCGTGGTGCAGTTCGGGTTCGCGATGATGCCCTTCGGCCGGCTGCCGAGCGCGGCCGGGTTCACCTCGCTGACCACCAGCGGCACGTCCGGATCCATCCGCCAGGCCGAGGAGTTGTCGATCACCGTGACGCCGGCCGCGGCGAACTTCGGTGCCAGCACCCGGGAGGTGGCGGCGCCGGCCGAGAAGATCGCGATGTCCAGCCCGGCCGGATCCGCGGTGGCCGCGTCCTCCACCGGGACGTCCCGGCCGTCGAACGACAGGGTGGAGCCGGCCGACCGGGACGAGGCGAAGAACCGGATCCCCGAGATCGGGAAGTTGCGCTCCAGCAGGATGCTGCGCACCTTGGTGCCGACCTGGCCGGTCGCACCGACCACGCCCACTCTGGTCATCGTCGTCCCTCCGTCAGTATTCGATACTCAGCGGCCGGTGCCGCCGTAGACGACTGCCTGTTCGTCCTCGCTGCCCAGTTCGAAGGCGTTGTGCACCGCGCGTACCGCCGCATCCAGGTCGGTGTCCCGGGTGATCACCGAAATCCGGATCTCGGAGGTGGAGATCATCTCGACATTGATCCCGGCCTCGGCCAACGCGGCGAAGAAGGACGCCGAGACGCCGGGGTGCGAGCGCATGCCGGCGCCGATCAGCGAGAGCTTGCCGATGTGGTCGTCGAACAGCAGTTCCTCGAAGCCGACCACGTCGCGCACCTTGGTCAGCGCCTGCACCGCCACCGGGCCGTCGGTCTTGGGCAGCGTGAAGGACACGTCGGTACGTCCGGTGCCCCGGGTGGAGATGTTCTGCACGATCATGTCCAGGTTCAGCTCGGCCTCGGCCAGCACCCGGAACAGCGCGGCCGCCTGGCCCGGCCGGTCCGGCACCCCGACCACGGTCACCTTGGCCTCGCTGCGGTCGTGCGCCACGCCGGAGATGATCGCCTGTTCCACGGTGAGATCCTCCATCTTCCCGGCCACGATGGTGCCGGTCAGGTTCGAAAACGACGAGCGGACGTGGATCGGCACGCCGTACCGCCGGCCGTACTCCACGCAGCGGAGCATGAGCACCTTGGCCCCGCAGGCCGCCATCTCGAGCATCTCCTCGTAGCTGATGGTGTCGAGCTTGCGGGCATTCGGCACGATCCGCGGGTCCGCGGTGAACACGCCGTCCACGTCGGTGTAGATCTCGCACACGTCCGCCTGCAGGGCGGCCGCCAGCGCAACCGCGGTGGTGTCCGAGCCACCCCGGCCGAGCGTGGTGATGTCCTTGGT
>DASUAC010000187.1:0-2724 GCA_035763985.1 Jatrophihabitans sp.
GGCCCGGCTCGGGCCGCGCAGCCGGAGCAGCCGGACCAGCCAGGGCAGCGAGGTGCCCTGCAGCAGCAGGGTGCCGCCGACCACGACCAGCGCGGCCAGCACCAGCACGTCGCGGTAGGGGGTGCCCGCGGGCAGCAGGAAGACCGCCGCCAGCGTCACCACGCCACGCATGCCGGCCCAGGAGATCACCGCCGGCATCTGCCACGGCGGGGCCGGATCGGCCTGCCGGATCCGGCGGGACGCCCACCGCGGCAGATAGGTCCCCGGAAACACCCAGACCGGCCGGGCCAGCACCACCGCGGCCAGCACGCCCAGGCAGCCGACGATCAGCTGCGAATGGGACAGATCCGAGCGCCAGGCGTGCTCCACGATCGTCCGCACCTGCAGCCCGATCAGCAGGAACACCGAGCTCTCCAGCAGGAACTCGATGGTGCGCCAATTGGTGCGTTCGGCAACCCGGGACGCCGCGCTCTGCTGCACCGGCGCCCGGTGGCCCAGGATGAGCCCGCACACCACCACCGCGATCACCCCGGAGGCATGCACCTGCTCGGCCGGCAGGTAGGCGACGAACGGCGCGAGGAAGGACAGCGTGGTGTCCAGCACCGGGTCGGTGATCCGCCGGCGCAACCGGCCCAGCAGGCCGGCCACCAGGTAGCCGATGACGACGCCGCCACCGGCCGCCAGCAGGAACCGGCCGGACGCCTGCCAGATGCCGAACGAGCCCGCCGACGCGGCGATCGCGGTACGCACCAGGACCAGCGCGGTGGCGTCGTTGAACAGCGATTCGCCTTCCAGGATCGTGACGATCCGGCGTGGCATGCCGACCCGGCGGGCCACCGCGGTGGCCGCCACCGCGTCCGGCGGCGCAACCACCGCGCCCAGTGCCACCGCGACGGCGAACGGGATCGGCAGCAGCCACCAGGAGACCAGGCCGGCCACGAACGCGGTGAACAGCACCAGGCCGACGGAGAGCAGGCCGATCGCCCGGCGGTTGAACTTGAAGTCGACCAGCGAGGTGCGGATCGCGGTGGTGTACAGCAGCGGCGGCAGCAGGCCGATCAGCACCACCTCCGGCGACAGCACCACGGTCGGGACGAACCACAGGTACGAACCGGCGATGCCGGCCACCGTGAGCACCAGTGGCTCGGACAGCGAGAAGCGACGGGCGCCTGCCGCCAGCGCGGTCGCCACCGCAACCAGCAGGACCAGTCCGAACGCGAGATGCACCCGCACCATCCTGCCAGCCAGGACCCGGCCGGCCGCTTTCAGCACGGCGCGCTGACCGGATCAATATGCCTCGGCTGGCAATGGGTGATCCGTGCCGCTCGGGGTAGATTGGCAGTGGCGAGGGGGAGGTCATGACCAGAGCATTGCTGATCGTCGACGTACAGCCGACCTTCTGCGAAGGCGGCGAATTGCCGGTCGCCGGCGGGAACCTGGTGGCCGAGCGGATCGCCGACTACCTGGTCGGGCACCGCGGCGAGTACGCGCTGGTGGTGACCAGCCAGGACTGGCATTCCGACCCCGGCGACCACTTCGCCGAGAACCCCGACTACGAACACAGCTGGCCGCCGCACGGCGTGGTGGGCACCGCCAACGCCGAGCTGCACCCCAGCCTGGTGCTGGCCCTGGGCGACCCCGGTCCGGACGTGGCGGTGAAGAAAGGGCTGTACGCGGCGGCCTATTCGGCATTCGAGGGCCATGATGCGCAAGGCCGCCCGCTGATCGAGGTGCTGCGCGGCGCGGGAATCGACGCGGTGGACGTGTGCGGCATCGCCGAGTCGCACTGCGTACGGGCCACCGCGCTGGACGCGTTAGGCAGTGGCCTGACGGTACGGCTGCTCACCGACCTCACCGTGCCGGTCAGCCCGGCCGGCGGCGCGGCGGCCCGGGCCGTCATCGAGGCAGCCGGCGGCGAGCTGGCGATCAGCGGGCTGGCGGCGCCTCCGCTGGTCGACTGAGCCTCAGCTCTTCGACCGAACCGGTGCTCTTCGACCGAACCCGTGCCGGTCGACCGAACCGGGCGCCGATAAATCGAGCCGGCGCCGGTCGGCTGACCGGATGGCAGCCGGCGGCGTCCCATCGGCTCGGCCGTACGCGTCCGGCCGAGCCGATGGGCTACCTGGCAGCCACGTCAGGTGATGGCGGTACTGACATCACAGCGACCTCGTTCAGGTCGATACGGCCGGTCAGGTTATGAAACGGTGACAACGGCCGGTCAGGTTATGAAACCGGTGACATCGCACGGCTCAACGACGGTGCCGCTGCTCATGCAGCTGTAGGTGCATGTCATCGTGCACAGGCCGTCCTCGGCCTCCGCCACGGGCAACTGCTGCAGCAACTCAAGGTTGATCTCCATTCGATCACCTCCCTTCCGAGAACGATGGGACGGGACAGGGCAACACGTCTTCCGGCCGGGCCGCCGGCTCCGCGGATTGCTCGGTGCCGGCCAGCAGGGCGATCGCGGCACGCAGCACGTCATCGTCGGGATGCGGCGACAGCACGGCATGACCGCGGTCGGGAAGCTCCAGGTACCGAAGCCGGGCTGCGCTCGACCCGCTGGTGATCGCCGAGACGATGGCGCGGGCTTGATCGACCGGGATCCGGTCGTCCAGCCGGCCGTGCGCGATCAGGACCGGGCAGCGGATGGCCGGGGCCAGCCGGCCGACATCCCGCGGCCCGAGTTCGTCGGCAATGGGGCGCTGGGCGTCCAGTCGATCTATC
>DASUAC010000188.1:0-9251 GCA_035763985.1 Jatrophihabitans sp.
TGATCAGCCCGCACGCCACGGTCTTCGCCACCGTCGACCCAGCCAAGGCCGAGCAGACCGACGAGCCGCGGCTCACGGTGGGCTTCGCGATGAGTGAGGTGCTGCAGCCCGAGGACATCGGCCGCACCGCGATGGTGGAGAAGGTCGCCGCGGCGGTGCACACCGCGATGGAGCGGGCCGGCATCACCGAGACGGCCGACGTGCACTACGTGCAGACCAAGACGCCGCTGCTGACCATCGACACCATCTCCGACGCCAAGCGGCGCGGGCACACGGTGTTCACCGAGGACACCCTGCACTCGATGGACGTCTCCAACGGCTGCACCGCGCTGGGCATCGCGGTGGCACTGGGCGAGATCGAGATGCCCAGCGACGCCGACATCCTGCGCGACCGCAGCCTGTTCAGCTCGGTCGCGTCCTGCTCCTCCGGCGTCGAGCTGGACCGGGCACAGGTGGTGGTGGTCGGCAACGCCCGCGGCATCGGCGGCCGGTACCGGATCGGCCACTCGGTGATGCAGGATGCCCTCGACGCCGACGGTATCTGGGCGGCGATCCGGGACGCCGGGCTGGACCTGCCGGACCGGCCACACCCGTCCGACCTGGCCGGCCGGCTGGTGAACGTCTTCCTCAAGTGCGAGGTCAGCTCGGACGGCATGGTGCGCGGCCGGCGCAACGCGATGCTGGACGACTCCGACGTGCACTGGCACCGGCAGATCAAGGCCTGCGTCGGCGGCGTGACGGCCGCGGTCACCGGCGATCCGGCGGTGTTCGTCTCGGTGTCGGCGGCCCACCAGGGGCCGGACGGCGGCGGCCCGGTCGCGGCGATCGTCGACGCCGGCTAGCACGGTAACCACCCGGCCTGCATCCAGCCCGGACGAGCGCCCGCCCCGGCGGCCCTCGGTACGCTCGTGGCGAGATGAAGACCTTCGACGAACTGTTCGCCGAGCTGACCCGGCGCAAGGCGGAGCGGCCGGCCGGCTCGGCCACCGTCGCCGCACTCGACGACGGGGTCCATGCCCAGGGCAAGAAGGTCGTCGAGGAGGCCGCCGAGGCCTGGATGGCGGCCGAGCACGAGTCGCCGGCCCGGGCCGCCGAGGAGATCAGCCAGCTGCTGTACCGGATCCAGGTGCTGATGCTGGGCAAGGGGTTGACCCTCGATGACGTCTATCAGTACCTGTGAGGCGGGAGTCGGCGTGAGCGGATCCGATCCACTGCGGGTCGCCGTACCGAACAAGGGCTCGCTGGCCGAGCCGGCCGCGGAGATGCTGCGCGAGGCCGGCTACCGGCAGCGCACCGACAGCCGCGAGCTGGTGCTGCAGGATCCGGACAACGGAGCCGAGTTCTTCTTCCTCCGTCCGCGCGACATCGCCGTCTACGTCGGATCCGGCCGGCTGGACCTGGGCATCACCGGTGAGGATCTGCTGCTGGACTCCGGCGCGCGGGCCGAGGTGGTGCTGCAGCTCGGCTTCGCCCAGTCGACGTTCCGGTTCGCGGCGGCCGACGGCGCGGGCAAGTCGGTCGCTGACCTGGCCGGCACCCGGATCGCCACCGCCTATCCCGGACTGCTCCGGCACTACCTGGCCGGCCTGGGCATCGAGGCGGACATCATCACCCTGGACGGGGCGGTGGAGACGGCGGTCCGGCTGGACGTCGCCGACGTGATCGCCGATGTGGTCGAGACCGGCACCACGCTGCGGACGGCCGGTCTGGAGATCTTCGGCGAGCCGCTGTTCCACTCCCAGGCGGCGCTGATCCGCCGCTGCGGCAGCGAGCCCACCGCCGCGGTCGAGCAGCTGATCCGCCGGCTGCAGGGCGTGCTGATCGCCCGGCAGTACGTGCTGATGGACTACGACATCGCCGACGAGCTGGTGGAGAAGGCGGTAGCGGTGACGCCGGGCTTCGAGTCGCCGACGGTGTCACCGCTGCGCACCGCCGGCTGGTCGGCGGTCCGGGCCATGGTGCCGCGGCGGGAGACCAACCGGATCATGGACGAGCTGTGGCAGATCGGTGCCCGGGCGATCCTGGTCACCGACATCCACGCCTGCCGGCTGTGACCGCGATGGCGACCGGGACGACGGTGTACGCGCGGCCGGTGAAGTCGGCCCGGCTGGCGGTGATCTGTGCGGCCGTGGTGCTGGTGGTGTTCGTGATCTGCGCGCTGGTGCTGCCGCACACCACCGGCGGGGTGCCGGTGAACGCCGCCGATCAGGTGGGCATCGGCGGCACCGGGCTGCTGGTGGCCCTGGGCATCCTGGCGTTCACCCGGCCGCGTGTGCGGGCAGACGGGGCGGGGGTGGACACCCGGGCCTTCTTCGGCGGATACCGGCACGTCGGGTGGGACCTGGTCACCGCCGTGGAGTTCCCGCACAAGGTGCGTTTCGCCCGGCTGGTGCTGCCGGGGGACGAGCTCGTGGTGCTCTACGCCGTGCAGCGCGGCGACGGCGAGCGCAGCGTCGAGGTGATGCAGGGCCTGCGTGCGCTGTACGCCGCCAGCCGCCCACTGGGCGAGGCCGAGCGCGAGGGCGGGTGAACATCGCGCCGGTGCGGGTGAGCATCGCGCCGGTGCGGGCACTGGGCCGAGCGATGTGGCATCACTCGGGCCGGCGAGTGAGCCGTCCTAGGCGTGGGTGAAGCTGCCGTAGGTGGCCGTGCTGTCCCAGATCTGCTGCACCCGCACCCCGTTGGCCGGGTCCACCGCGGCGTAGCTGACGCCGCGTGAGACGTAGATGCCGACGTGGTACACCGCGCCGTAGCTGTCGTGGTAGAAGACCAGGTCACCGGGCACCGCCCGGGTGGCGGCGATCAGGTGCGCCGCCTTGAACTGGTCCTGCGCGACCCGCGGCGTGCTCACCCCGGCGCCTCGGTAGGTGTACTGCACCAGCCCGGAGCAGTCGAAGCCGACCTTCGGATCCTCGGCGCCCCAGACGTACTTGGAACCGAGCAGTTTCTGCGCCGCCGCGACGATCTTGGCGTTGACCGGCGGCGGTACCGGGGCCGGCCCGACCGGCACAGCGGTCGCCGGCGTGGTCAGCGCCAGGCAGCCGAGCGGCTGGTTGGCGCCGATACCGATGTTGGTGGCCCACAGGCAGACGTTGTGGGTGCCGGCGGGCACCGCCAGGTCGAAGTAGTAGCCGGAATTTCCGCCGGCCTTGGGGTTGCCGGCCAGGTCCGGACGGGCCACGTCGGCCCGCACCGGGGTGTGCCCGACGCCGTCCACGAACGCCTGCACCGTCAGCGGATAGCCGAGGTTGTCCGGGTCACTGGCCCAGCCGCGCACCCGCAGGTCGGTCGAGGTCACCGCACCGGCCGCCTCCAGGGCACCGGACGGGGAATGCGCGGCGATCTGCGCCGGGGTGAGCGGCGGCGGTCCTACCTGCACGGTGGAGCAGCCGAGCCGGACGGGCGCGCCGGCGCCCACGTTGGCCGCGTTCACGCAGACGGTGTGCTGGCCGTTGGTGGCGATCACGGTGTCGAAGGTGTAGCCCTGGTCCGGTCCGCTGTGCATCGCCGCGGCCACGTCCGGCCGGGGCTGGGCGGTCAGGTTGGACAGCGCGGCGACCCGGCCGTCCACGGTGGCGCTGATCGGCAGCGGCTGGCTGGGTGCGTCCGGGTCCACCGCCCAGCCACGCACCGACACGGTGGTGCTGGTGGTGTCCGGAGTGGCCGCCGAGTCGAGGTAGCCGGCCGGGTTGTGCACCGCCTGGTCCGGTGGCAGCCCGGCCACGGTGGCGCTCGCGCAGCCGAACCAGACCGAGGCGCCGGCGCCGACGTTGCGCGCGGCGACGCAGATCTGGTGGCTGCCGGCCGGTACCACCAGGGAGCTGGCGAAGCCGGCCTGCGGACCGGCACCGACCGCGGCGGTCACGTCCGGCCGGTTGACGTCGGTGACCAGGTACGCAGTCGGCGCGCCGTCGACGGTGACCAGCACGGTCAGCGGCTGGGTGAGCGCGTCCGGGTCGGCGGTCCAGCCGCGGAAGCCGATGCTGGACTGGCCGGCGTCGAGGACCGCGTCCAGGTGGCCGACCGGGTTGTGTCCGGAGAGGGTGGCGGCCGCGGACGAGCCGGCCACGCCGAGTCCGGCGCCGGCCAGCAGCGCCGCAACCGGCAACACGGCGAGCCGGCGGCCGGCCGTGATCAGCCGGCGGCGGCCGGTGGGTGGCACCGCGGTCAGAAGTGGAGGACGAGTAGCGGCGTGTGAATACACACGGTGGGTCACGAGAAAAATCCTGTTCTGTCTGCCGGCACACCCCCGCGCGGGTCCCGATCGTAGGAAACATTCGGCGTGTCGGAAGCGATTTTGAGGAAATCGGCTGCTTCAATGTTGAGCCGCTCGTCGTCACCGTGGGTGAACGGCGCCGGCGGGACGGCTCAGCCCGGTGGGTGCCCACCCGGTCCCTGCCCGGTTCGTCCCGGACGACTCACGCCCGGACGGGGCTGGGCCGAGGCGCCGCCGACCAGCCGATGCACCGGCGAGCCGTCAGCTGCCCGAGCTCGGCCGGCTGCCGGGTTTGGGGAAGGTTGGCTCACGCTGATATCCTCGCGACAGCGACCTGTCTGCGCTGGTCTCGACCGGGTGCACATCGGTGAACCGGTGCAGGCAAGCAAGCGGAAGCCTCGATGTTTCCCACCCGAGCCGCCGACCGAACAGCAGGCTGCCGGGTACCGGTCCAGCGCCACCCTCGCCGGTGGCGTGTCGACGCGTAGCGTCCGGCAGCCGCCGGGCACCGGCGCGTGGGATCAGGAATCATCCGGCCTCTCAATGCATTGGTTGCACCGTAGGAAAGCAACCTAGGAGGCCCCATCAGCTCTGAACCCCGGATCAACGACCGGATTCGCGTTCCGGAGGTCCGTCTCGTCGGACCCGAAGGCGAGCAGGTCGGCATCGTCCCGATCGGCAAGGCTCTGGAACTGGCCGCCGAGGCGGATCTCGACCTGGTCGAGGTAGCCCCGATGGCGCGCCCGCCGGTCTGCAAGCTCATGGACTACGGCAAGTTCAAGTACGAGAGCGCGCAGAAGGCCCGTGAGGCCAAGCGGAACCAGGCGCTGACCGTGATCAAGGAGATGAAGCTCCGCCCCAAGATCGACCCGCACGACTACGAGACCAAGAAGGGTCACGTCGAGCGGTTCCTGCGGCAGGGCGACAAGGTCAAGATCACGATCATGTTCCGTGGCCGCGAGCAGTCCCGGCCGGAACTCGGCTTCCGGCTGCTGCAGCGGCTGGCCGAGGACATCACCGAGCTTGGTTTCGTCGAGTCCTCGCCGAAGCAGGACGGCCGCAACATGGTCATGGTCGTTGCCCCGCACCGCTCCGCCAAGGCGTCACGGCCGCCCCGAACCGCTCCTGAGCCGGTTCCGCAGACCTGAGGCGCGCGGTGCCCGGCGGCCGGCGAACCCGTCCGGCCGCGATGGTGAGATGCCCGCCGAAAGCTATCGACTAGAGGGAAGACATGCCCAAGAACAAGACCCATTCCGGGACGAAGAAGCGCTTCAAGGTGACCGGCAGCGGCAAGCTGCTCGCCGAGCGCGCCGGCAAGCGGCACCTGCTGGAGCGCAAGCCGTCCCGGTTGACCCGCCGGCTGACCGGCACCGAGCAGCTCGCCCCGGCCGACGCAAGCCGGGTCAAGCGGATGCTCGGCCGCTGAACCCGTACCGGTAAGCCCGCCGGCGCGTCCTGCCCAGCAGGAACCGGGCCGGCCCGAGAGCAAGGACATTTCACGTGGCACGCGTCAAGCGAGCAATCAACGCCCAGAAGAAGCGCCGTACCGCCCTGGAGGCCGCCTCCGGCTACCGGGGGCAGCGGTCCCGGCTGTACCGCAAGGCCAAGGAGCAGTTGCTGCACTCGGCCACCTACTCCTACCGCGACCGCAAGGCTCGCAAGGGGGACTTCCGGCAGCTGTGGATCACCCGGATCAACGCCGCCGCCCGGGCCAACGACATGACCTACAACCGGTTCATGCAGGGCCTGCGGCTGGCCGGCGTGCAGACCGACCGCAAGGTGCTGGCCGACATGGCCGTGACCGACGCGCCGGCCTTCGCGGCCCTGGTCGCGGTTGCCAAGCAGGCCGTCCAGGCCGAGGGCATCGGCGGCGGCCCGGCGCAGAGCCCGGCTGCCTGAGCTGCTCAGCTCGTCCAACGCCCGGCTCGCGTCGGCTCGGCGGCTCACCGGCCGCAAGGAGCGTCGCGAGACCGGGCGTTTTCTTGCCGAAGGCGCCCAAGCCGTCCGGGAGGCGCTGGCCGCCGGCGCGGTGGAGGAGCTGTTCGCCACCGCCGAGGCGGCCGCCCGGTATCCGGAGTTGGCAGCCGGCGCGTCCGAGATCTCGGAGCGGGACGCCGCCGCGCTGTCCGAGACGGTCACCCCGCAGGGCCTGATCGCGGTCTGCCGGCTCGACCAGCCGACCGCCAACGAGGTGCTGGCTCGCGGTCCACGGCTGCTGGTCGTCACGGTCGAGTGCAACGAGCCGGGCAACCTCGGCACCATCATCCGGACCGCCGACGCGGCCGGTGCCGACGCGGTCATCTGGGACGACGGCGTCGATCCGTACAACGGCAAGGCGGTCCGGGCCAGCGCCGGCAGCCTGTTCCACCTGCCGGTGCTGCCGTGCGCGGCCGAGGATCTGCTCTCGGGCTGCTACTACGCCGGCGTGACCGCGCTCGCCACCACCGGCGGCGGTTCGGCGACGCTCGACGAGCTGATCGACGACGGCACGCTGGCCCGTCCCACCGTCTGGCTGTTCGGCAACGAGGCGCACGGCCTGCCCAACTCGGTGCTCGAATGCGCCGACCGCACGGTCGCGGTGCCGATCTACGGCCGTGCCGAGAGCCTGAACCTGGCCGCCGCGGCGGCGGTCTGCCTGTACGCCTCGGCCCGCGCGCAGCGGGCCACCCGGTAGGCCAGCTGGCCCGCGCTCAGCGGCTCGCCCGGTAGACCGGCCGGGCAAACCACTCAACCGGGCAACCACTGGACCCTCGCGCGCCACCAGACCGGCGCCCGGTAACCGGCTGGCCGGGCCTCATAGACTCGAGGAACCCGCACCGGCGGGGAGCAGCGAGAACCGAGCGACGAAAGGCCCGCATGTCAGGCGCCAACACCTCCTATGACCCCAAGCAGGTCGCCGCGCTGTCTCCGGATGCGCTGCAAGCAGGAGTCGAGGCAGCCGTCGAGGCCTTTGCCGCCGCCACCGATCTGGACCAGCTGCGCGCCGCGCACACCGCGCACCTCGGTGACCGGTCGCCGCTGGCGCTGGCCAACCGGGAGATCGGGGCGTTGCCGCCGGCCGCCCGGGCCGAGGCCGGCAAGCGGATCAACGCAGCCCGGGCGACCGCGCGGCAGGCGCATGCCGACCGGCTGGCGGAGCTGGAGGCGGCCCGCGATGCCGAGGTGCTGGTCGCCGAGTCGGTGGACGTCACGCTGCCCTGGGACCGGCGGCTGGCCGGTGCCCGGCATCCGCTGACCACCACCATGGAGCTGGTCGGCGACGTGTTCACCGCGATGGGCTGGGAGGTCGCCGAGGGGCCCGAGGTCGAGGCCGAATGGTTCAACTTCGACGCGCTCAACATCGGGCCGGATCATCCGACCCGCACCCTGATGGACACCTTCTTCGTCCGGGCCCCGGACGGCTCACCCGATTCCGGGCTGGTCATGCGTACCCACACCTCGCCGGTGCAGGCCCGGGTGATGCTCGACCGGCAGCCGCCGATCTATGTGGTCTGCCCGGGCAAGGTGTTCCGGACCGATGAACCGGACGCCACCCATTCGCCGGTGTTCCACCAGGTCGAGGGGCTGGTGGTGGACAAGGGCATCACCATGGCGCACCTGAAGGGCACCCTGGACCACATGGCCCAGGCGTTCTTCGGCCCCGGCATCGTCACCCGGCTGCGCCCGTCGTACTTCCCGTTCACCGAGCCGAGCGCCGAACCGGATCTGCTCTGCTTCGTTTGCCGGGGCGAGTCGGTGGGCAACCCGGACCGGCCGTGCCGTACCTGCGACAGCGAGGGCTGGATCGAGTGGGGCGGCTGCGGCATGGTCAACCCGCGGGTGCTGCGTGCCTGCGGCATCGACCCGGAGGTCTACTCCGGCTTCGCGTTCGGCATGGGCATCGAGCGCACCATGATGTTCCGCAACAACGCCGCCGACATGCGCGACATCGTCGAGGGCGACGTCCGGTTCAGCCAGGCGTTCGGGGTGGAGGCCTGATGCGCGCCCCGGTGTCCTGGATCGCCGAGCACGTCGAGCTGCCGGCCGGGCTGTCCGCCCGGCAGTTGGCCGATGCGCTGATCCGGGTAGGCCTTGAAGTCGAACGGGTCGAGTCCGCAGCGGACGGCATCACCGGCGAGCTGGTGGTCGGCCGGGTGCTGTCCGTCGAGGAGCTCACCGAGTTCAAGAAGCCGATCCGGTACTGCCTGGTCGAGATCGGGCAGGACGAGCCGCGCGGCATCGTGTGCGGCGCCCGCAACTTCGCCGAGGGTGACCTGGTGGCGGTCGCGCTGCCCGGCGCGGTGCTGCCCGGGCCGTTCCCGATCGCGGCCAGGCAGACCTACGGCCGGATCTCGGACGGCATGATCTGCTCGGCCCGGGAGCTCGGCCTGGGCGATGACCACACCGGCATCCTGGTGCTGCCGCCGGGCAGCGCCGAGCCCGGCGACGATGCGCTGCGCCGGCTCGGCATGCGCGATGCGGTGCTCGACATCGCGATCACCCCGGACCGGTCGTACTGCCTGTCGGTGCGCGGGCTGGCCCGGGAGGCGGCCGCCGCGCTGGACGTGCCGTTCACCGATGTGGACGCCCACGTCCGGCTGCCCGCCGACGTGACCGACCCCGGCTATCCGGCTTCGGTGACCGACACCCGGGGCTGCCCGAAGTTCTCGCTGCGCGCGGTGACCGGACTGGACCCGGCCAGCCCGACGCCGGCGTTCATCGCCGACCGGTTGCGGGCCTGCGGCATGCGTCCGATCTCGCTGGCGGTGGACGTCACCAACTACGTGATGCTGGAGACCGGGCAGCCGCTGCACGGCTACGACCTGGCGCTGCTGCAGGGCCCGCTCGGGGTGCGGTCGGCCGAGCCGGGGGAGAAGCTCACCACCCTGGACGGGCTGGCCCGGGAACTGGACCCGGACGACCTGGTGATCACCGACGACCGGGGTGCGATCGGACTGGCCGGCGTGATGGGCGGTGCGACGACCGAGATCTCCGACGGCACCACCGAGGTGCTGCTGGAGGCCGCCTACTTCGAGCCGGCCCGGATCAGCCGGGC
>DASUAC010000189.1:0-2227 GCA_035763985.1 Jatrophihabitans sp.
CCACGTCGCTGTTCAGGATCACCACGTCGGCCGGCGAGGCGGCGGCGAACGCGTCGTTCATGGTGAGCAGAAAGCCTTTGTTGGAAACCTGTTCCAGCACCACCACCTCGTGCGCCGGCGGCGTCGCGTCGGTCTCGAAGAACTCCTTGAGCACGCTGAACGGACGCCGGTCCCAGCCCTTGTCGTCGACCACCAGCAGCGGCACCGTCGCCGGGGTGTGCCGGAAGAACGCCTGGTAGCAGCGCACCACCTCGTCGTAGGAGTTGAACACCGGCACGATCACCACCGGCTCGCCGTTGGCCGGCAGCAGACTGCGCGCCTCGGCGACCGTGCGGGCTTGGTACAGGCTCATGCGTTCGTCCTTCGGCTGGGCTGCGTGCAATCAGTCTGCGGGCAGAGGGGCTGCGTACGGTCGGTCTGCGGGCGCCCGGTTGGGCGGCTCATTCGATCTCGATCTTCGGGCTGAGCGCGAGCACCCCGGCGTCGTTGGTGTCGTTGCTCACCTGGAAGGACACCGCACGGTCGACCCGGTGGTAGTCCGGCCCGATCCGCGGATGCACCGCGATGTCGATGAAATACTGCCCATCGGCCACCGGCAGCTGGTCGAACCGGAACCGGACGGTGCGCCGGCCGGTGATCGGGGCCGTCGAGATGTTCTGCACCACGGTGTTGGTGCCGTAGACGAGCAGGCCGGAGGCGTCGGTCAGCGCCACCCCGGCCGCCCAGTCGGTGACCTCCTGCTCGGCGGTGACGTCGAACTCCACCACCAGGGTGGTGCCGGCCGGGTAGACCGCCTGGGTACGGCCGTTGCCGCCGACGGTGCGCGGGTTGCTGATCGTCAACCGGTGGGTACGCCGGTCCTGCAGCACCTGCTCGGCCGAGGAGTTGGCCTCCCGGAAGTGCCGCACCGCCTCGCCCGGGCTGCCGTCGACCACCATCTCACCGGCGTTGAGCAACACCACCCGGTCGCACATCTGCCGGACCTGCTCCAGGCTGTGCGTGACCAGGATGATCGTGCGGCCATCCTGCTGGAACTGCTTGATCCGGTCCAGGCACTTGCGCTGGAACGGCTCGTCGCCGACCGCGAGCACCTCGTCCACCAGCAGGATCTCCGGATCGACGTGGATGGCCACCGCGAAGGCCAGCCGGACGTACATGCCGGAGGAGTAGAACTTCACCTGGGTGTCGATGAACTGCTCGATGCCGGAGAAGTCCACGATCGAGTCGAAGTACAGATCGGTCTGGGCCCGGCTCAGGCCCAGGATCGAGGCGTTGAGGTAGACGTTCTCCCGGCCGGTCAGATCGCCGTGGAAGCCGGCGCCGAGCTCCAGCAGCGCGGCCAGCCGGCCCCGCCGGGCGACGTAGCCGGTGGTCGGGGTCAGGATGCCGCCGATGATCTTGAGCAGCGTGCTCTTGCCGGAGCCGTTGCCGCCGATCAGGCCGAGGGTGTGCCCGGAGTCGATCTCCAGGTTGATGTCGCGCAGCGCCCAGAACTCCTCGGCGTGCGCGCGGGACCGGCGTGAGTTGACCAGCCGCTCCTTGAGCGACTTGTCCTTGCGGATGACGAACTTCTTCGAGACATCGGTGATCTGGATGACCGGCGAGCTAGCCACGAGTGCGTTCAGAGCTCCTGGGCGAAGTTGCCCTGCGCCCTGGCGAAGACCCGCTGGGCGAACCACAGGAAGGCCAGGCTCACCACCAGCAGCACCGCCAGCCTGCCGTAGACGTTGCCGGTGAACTCGTAGCCGGAACCGGCACCCTGCGGCCAGAAGAACTTCTGGAAGCTGAACACCGCCGAGGCCATCGGGTTGAGCAGGTAGATCTGGTAGAGCGCGTTCGGCAGCGTCTTGCTCACCCGGCTGGTGTTGTAGATGATCGGCGTCACCCAGAACCACAGCATCAGCACCACGGTGATCAGGTGCTGGACGTCGCGCAGGTATACGTTCGCGGCGGCCAGCAGCAGGCCGCAGGCGGTGGCGAACACCACCAGCATGATCAGCCCGAGCACCGGCAGCGGCAGGTACCGCGGGTCCGGCCACTTGCCGGTGGCGGAGCCGGCGATCACGTCGGCGATCAGCAGGATCACCAGCTGGAAGCCGAAGTTCACCACCGCCGCACCGGTGGCGGCGAGCGGGAACAGCTCGCGCGGGAAGTACACCTTCTTGACCAGGCCGGAGTTGAACACCACCGAGGTGGTCGCGGTGGACAGGATCTCGGAGAACAGCGT
>DASUAC010000190.1:0-3289 GCA_035763985.1 Jatrophihabitans sp.
TCGCCACGGCATCGAGGTCGTTCACCCGGACCTGTTCTTAGTACACCTACTGGTCGAACTGCCGAACGAAGTCATCGCCGTCCTCGAGCGAGGCACCGCCGCCTTGCACAAGCATCCACAGACGATGCGCGAGTTCCTTGCATTGCTAACGCCCACCGTGCCGATTTTCGCCAACATGGCAGCCGACATGGCGACGAGCCCGACTGAGCCGACGCGCCGCAACACGTAGCATTCATGCGGTTCGTTCCGGAAGTCGCGACAGCCGCGCAGGCGTTCTCGGCCTACATCACCTCGGCTACCGTCCTCGTCCTGGTCAAGATTCAGGACGGCACGTAGCGCGTCTGGGGCCTCGGGAACGGCATGCCGGCAGCGAGAGACATCCTCGGCGAGTAATGCACCCGCGCTCAGCAGGTTCGCCGCCGGCGGCGTACGGCGCTCGTGTTCGAACGGCTAACCGCATCGCCGAGCCGACCTGTTCATCCGGCAGCTCAGTCGGCGGCGGCCGGCACCGGCTCCGGCTCGGTCCGCGGGCCCGGCTCGCCGATCCCGGCCACCGACAGCGCGACCCCGCAGACCAGCAACTCGCAGACGAACCACCATTGGTTCTCGAAGGATTGCTTGTTGAACAGGTCGAACGCGTACAGCGCCCCGGCGAAGCCGACCAGCAGGCCGCCCGGTGAGCGGCCGATCCGGCGGTAGACCAGCCAGTAGCCGGCCAGCAGCGCCAGCACCGGCACCGCCGGCGCGATCGGCGAGGGCAGGAAGTGCCACAGCGAGATCGAGTCGAACCGGGCGATGCCGTGCGTGAAGAAGTCCACGGTGCAGCCCTTGAACCGGTGCGGGTCGGCGAAGAACCACGGCGCGCTGATCGCCGCCGCCAGCCCGGCCGCGGCGACCGTCCGGCGCCAGCCGAACTGCCGCCACATCATCAGCACCGGCAGTAGCAGCGCGATGTGCTGCTTGGTGGCCAGCGCAAGGCCGAACAGCACCACCGCCCAGACGGTACGGCCGGAGATCAGCGCACAGCAGCCGAGCAGCATGAAGCCGAGCAGCAGGCTTTCGTTCCAGGCCTGCTGGCCGACCCGCAGGGTGCCGGTGAGCGACATCGCCAGCGCCAGCAGGATGAACGCGTCGTACCGGCGTCCGGGGTCGACGGCGCGGACGGCCACGGTGCGGGCCAGCACCGCCCAGCCGAGCAGCAGCACCGCGACCTCGGAATATCGCACGTCGTTGAAGATCGCCCAGCCCGGCCAGGCCGAGAGCAAGGTGACCGGCAGGTAGTTGAAACAGCTCGCCGTCTGGCCGGCCGGGATGTGGGTGTAGCTGATCGCGTACGGGTTCACCCCGTGCAGCAGGCCGGCCGAGGCCTGCTGGAAGATCTGCCAGACGTCGATCTCCGGCCGGTGCGACCAGGCCACGATGGCCAGTTCGGTCAGCCCGAGCACGGCCATGGTCAGTCCGACCGGCAACAACCGGCGCCGGCTGGCGGGCAGCATCGCCAGTACCGCGATCGCGGCGGTGGCCAGCGCGGTGACCGCCAGCACGCCGTGAAAGCCCCACACCCGTTGGACATTGCCGATCGGCGGCTTGTAGAGCTGCACGCCGACCGAGATGATCACCGCGATCACGACGGTCCCTCGCCGGAAGGCCGCCGGCTGCCAGCCGGCGAGTATCGCGCACAGCACCGCGACGGCGCCGGCGCCGACCGCGATCTGGTTGAAGAACCGGCCGGTGGTCGAGTAGCTGCAGGCCGCCGCCACCACCGCGGCGACCAGCAGCAGCACGTCCGCGCCGATCCGGCGCCCGCGTCCCTCGGCAGCCGGGTTGTGCCCGGCGGTTACGGCCGGATCCTGCTCGGTCCGGGGAGGGCCGGCCGGTTGAGCTTCATGTCCGGCCCTGGTCACCCGAGCATTTTGTCACAGCGGCCAGTCGGCTTCGGTCACCTCACCTCCGCGTACCGAGACGGTGAGCGCCACCGGGCCGTCCGGCCGCAGGTACAACTGGTACTCGCCTTGCGGCAATTCGCCGAACACCGCCGAGTAACGCACGCCGCCGGCCACCGGCCGGGGCAGCACGGCCACGTGCGGCAGGTGCGGACGGCCCGGCCGGACCGCGACCGGCCGGGCCTCCACCTCGCTACCGGCCAACTCGGCCGGCATCGAGACCAACACGGCACCGACGTCCCCGCCGATGTCGAGCAGCACCGATCCTTGACCGGCATGCAGGTTGTGCGCCTCCATTCCCCGCCTGCCCTCAGCTGGCCGGCACCGGCGGCTGGGTCTGGTAGCCGCCGGCCGGGGTGCCCAGGTAGGGGAAGTGCGCCAGGTACGGCGAGTTGGTGTTGCTGGTGCCGTCGGTCAGCAGCGAGGCCGCCGCATCCGGGGTGAACGACGGGTCCACCAGCGGGATGCTGGCACCCGCGACCGCCCGCAGCTCGATCGCCACCGTGTCGTCGATCAGCCTGCGGCCATTGGGGAATCCGGCCAGGTCGCCGGCCAGCAGGCCGATCGGGTTGGGCTGCGCGGCGGCCGGTACGGCCAGGTTGAGCCGCAGCAGGTCGGCCAGCACCGGGCCGGTATTGTTCTGGAAGCCGGGCACCACGCCCTTCGGGATGCCGGTCAGCAGGATCGCCACCAGGTCGGTCCGGGGCTTGTGATAGGCCGCCAGCTTCGGGAAGACACCGGGGTAGAGCACCGGCAGCAGGCCGGCCAGTTCGGGCTTGCGGACGTACTTGGCGAACCGGCCGTCCTGGTACGGATCCAGCGCATTCCACAGGTCCTTCTCCGCCATCGGCACGATGACCTCGTTGAACAGCGGGTTGCCCAGCCTGGACACCTGCCGGAACGGGCCGTAGTGCGCGGAGTTCGCCGAGGCGTCCGAACGCACCTCGGACGCCCGGCGGCTGGCGCTGGCCCACACCCCGATCACCGAGGCCGGATCCAGCACGTCGTGCGGCATCCGGCCGTGCCGGGTGACGTCGGTGAACGGCACCTGCAAGGCGATCGAATGCACGTTCAGGCCCTGCCCGCCGTTCACCCCGACCGCGTTGGCAGACGGGATCAGGTGCGCGGCCTCGAACGGCCGCAACGTGCCGAGGTCGAAGATGCTGCCCAGGTCGACGTGGAAGCTCTCGGCCCGCTGGCCGGCGAACACCGTCTCGCCCGTCGGCAGGGCGTGGATGGCGGCCTGCGCCAGGGCGTCGTACTTGGGTGTGGAGCGCGAGCCGATGTTGCACGGTGGGCAGGTGAGGCCGCTGCCCAGCACCTTGGCCTGGCCGGGGCGGATGACC
>DASUAC010000191.1:0-2303 GCA_035763985.1 Jatrophihabitans sp.
CGAGCTGCTGTACCGGCACCGGATCGACCCGTTCCTGCCCGGCCAGGCGCTGCCGCTGGCCAGCTGGGAGGCGATGTGGCTGGATCTGGTCGCGCTGATGCGGCACGGCCTGCGGGTGGGCCGGATCGAGACGCTGCGGCCGGAACACCGGGTCCGGCTGCGACCGCCGCTGGCCCGCGGCCAGGCGAACTACGTCTACTTCCGCGCCGGACTGCCGTGCCGGGTGTGCGGCACCGAGGTCCGCACCGCGGAGCTGGTCGGGCGCAACCTCTACTGGTGCCCGTCCTGCCAGCCGCCCGGTTCGGCCGGCTGACCGGCAGCCGGCGTCAAGGGGGCTGCCACCCGGCTCGGCCCGGCTGTCAGCCGGCGCTGTCAGCCGGCGCGCTGTCAGCCGGCTCAGGCGGTGAGTTGCACTCGGGAGCCGCCGTTCGGGGCTGGGATCACCTTGATCTGATCGGCGATCCGCAGCTTCAGCTCGCTGACGTGGCTGACGATGCCGACCACCCGGCCGCCCGAGCGCAGTGAGTCGAGCACGTCGATCACCTCGTCCAGCACCTCGGCGTCCAGGCTGCCGAAGCCCTCGTCGATGAACAGGGTGCCCAGGTCGATGCCGCCGGATTCGGCGCGCACCACGTCGGCCAGCCCGAGCGCCAGTGCCAGCGAGACGTAGAACGTCTCGCCGCCGGACAGCGTGGCCGGGTCCCGCGGCCGGCCGGTGTGCAGGTCCAGCACCCGCAGGTTCAGCCCGGCCTTGCCGGTGCCGGACCGCTCGTCGGTGTGCTCCAGCTGGTAGCGCCCCGCCGAGATCCGCTGTAGCTGGGTGTTGGCCGCGGCCAGCACCTCGGCGAACCGGCGGACCAGCAGGTAGCTGGTCAGCTCCATCCGCAGCCGGTTCTCGCCCAGCCCGGCCACCAGGTTGCCCACCCGGATCGCCGCCGCGGTCTGCCGCAGCACCTCGGCGCTGGTCCGCACCGCCCGGTTCAGCCGCTCGGCGAGCACCGCGGCCTGCTCGGCGCGGTGCTGGGCCGCGCCGTGTGCCTGCGCGGCCTGCTGCTCGTCCGCCTGGGCCCGTTCGGCCAATTCCGCCAGCGCGCTCAGGTCGGCCGGTAGCTGGTCGAGCGCCGGATCGGCCAGCTCGGGTGCGGCCAGCCGCGCCTGCACCGTGTTCAGCCGGTCGTCGTACTCGGTGACCTGGTTGCGCAGTGCGACAAGCGTCGGCGCCGGACGCACCGCCTGTCGCCAGGCCGGCTCATCGGCGAAACCGGCCTCGGCCAGCGCGCCGGCGAAGATCGTCCCGGCCGCCTCGGCCGCGGTGGTCGCGCGGCCGGTCTCGCCGGCGGCGGTGGCAGCCCGCTCCACCGCCTGCAGCCGCAGCTGCAGGTCCGCCTGCCGGGCAGCCACCGTGGGATAGCCGTCCCGGGCCCAGATGATGGTCTTCTTGTCCCGCTCGATCGTCCGGAGCAGGCCGTCGACCCGTTCGGTGAGCTGGCCGGCCAACGTACGCGCCGTGCCTAGCCGCTCGGCCAGCTGCTTCTCCTGCCGGGCGAGCTCGGCCAGCCGCGTCTGCAGGCCGGGCAAGCGGTCGGCGGCCTGCTGTGCGTCGGTGACGGCGGCGGTGGCCTTGTCCAGGGTGGCCGCGGCCAGCTCCGGGGTCAGCCGATCGGCCTCGGCCTGCAACTGGGACAACGCCTCCTGCTGCTCGAGCAGTTGCTGGTGCCGCCGATCCCGTTCGGTGGAGAGGGTCCGGCTGCGCTCGCCGGCCTGGCGCACCTGGTCCTGGCTGACGTGATCCGGCTGCAGCCGGGCCGGCTGCGGATGCTCCACCGAGCCGCAGACCGCGCACGGGTCGCCCGCGACCAGGGCCAGGCCGAGTTCGCTGGCGATGTTGGCCCGCCACCGCTGCTGCAGTGCGCTGAACTGCTCCTCGGCCCGCGCCGCATCCTCGAACAGCTGCTGGAACAGCTGCTTGGCCCGAGCCGCCTCGGCGGCGGCCAGCGCAGCCTGCCGGGCCGCGGCCAGCCGCTGCTCGGCCCGGGCGCGTTCGGCCTGCAGCTCGGCGAGGCGGCCGGCCACGGCCGCCACGCCGGCTTGCTCGGCGGCCAGCGCGGCCTGTTCGGCGGGCAGCTCGGCCAGCTGCCGCTCGGCCAGCGCGATCGTCTCGGCCTGGCCGACCTGTTCGGTGCGCAGCTCGGCCAGCTCGACCCGGTGCTCGGCCAGCTGCCGCTCGAGCACCAGCTGCCCGGTGAGCTCGCCGTGCAGCTCGGCCAGCTGGCTGGCCGAGCTGCGCAGCCCGGCCTCGTCCG
>DASUAC010000192.1:0-4019 GCA_035763985.1 Jatrophihabitans sp.
TAACGTCCGGGCAGGACAGCGCGACGACGGAGCCGGCGGCCGCCGCCTGGACCGGATCGGACCAGTTGCTGCCGTCGAAGGTCGAAGCCAGCCCGCTCGTGCCCACCGCGACACAGGAGGTGGCCGCCGCGCAGGACAGCCCGGCCAGGGTCTGCACTCCGGGCACCTGCACCGAAGCCGTCCACGTGGTGCCGTCGTAGCTGCTGGCCTGTCCGCCGCTGTCCGCGCCGAGGCAGAAGCTCGTCGACACGCAGCTGACGCTGGCCAGCACACTGCCGACCGGGCCGGCCGAGTGCCAGCTGCTGCCGTCATAGGTGGCGTAGTCGCCGGCCGCGCCGGCGCCGAGGCAGAAGCTTGCCGAGGCGCACGACAATGCCACCATCGGCTGCCCGTCACCGGCCGGCACCGGGCTGGACCAGTCCGACCCGTCCCAGCTGATCGCCGCGGACCCGGCAGCGACGCAGAAGCTGGCCGAGCTGCAGGACACGCTCGTCAGGGTGCCGGTGAAACCGGCCGGCCGATATGCCGGCGTCCAGTTCGTCCCGTCGAAACTGAGCACGTAACCAGCCTGCTCGACCGCCATGCAGAACGTCGGGGTCGGGCAGGACAGCGACTCGGCGGCGCCGTGCGCAGGATCGACCGATACGGGCACGCCGGCGCGGTAGGGCGTTGGCTCGCCGAAGAAGTAGCCGACCACATCGGCCACGATGACGGCCGTCGCCCGGGCGTTGTTCCGGATCGCCAGGGTGCCGTCCGGGCCGACCTTCGCCGCGATCATGCTCTGTTGGCTGGCGCCGGCGGCAAAGCTCAGCGTTGCCGAGCCGTCCCAGGCCGTGCCGCCGGGGAACACCGCAATGGATCCCGGCCCGCTCGGTGCAAGCACGGTGATGTTCACCATCACCGCGGAGACCCCGGACGCCGGCACCGCAGCTCCGGTTCCGTTCAGCCTGGTGGCCACCGCCGGAAATACCGCGGTGCTGCCGCTGCCAACCGGGTACTGGCCATGGACGCCGAGGCGGCCGTCGAGCACCCGGTCCAGGTCGACCGGGGTATACCCACCGGTCTGGGTGACGGTGCCGGACAGGTAGCAGCCCACCACGTCGATGATCAGCTGCAACCCGACGCCGGTGTTGTTGCGGATCGACAGCGTGCCGTCGGCACCGAGCTGCTCGGCCAGCATGTGCTGGACATTCGTGCCGGTGCCGAAGCTCGCCGACGCGGCGCCGTTCCACGCCGAATCACCGGGGAACAGCGACACCGAACCGGCCCGCGCGGGCGACAACACGGTCAGGTTGAGCTCGACCGAGCCGGCACCGGCCGGGATCGCGCCGGTACCTGCCACCGCGAAGGTCGCCGTGCCGCCGGCCGCGAGCTGGTGACCGGTCGAGCGCCTGGTGTCGTACGGCCGCTGCTGGCTGATCGTCCGGTACGCACCGGCCGTGCTGACCGTGCCACCGGCGAAGTAACCCTGCACGTCGAGGATGACCTGCAGCGGACTGGCTAGATTGTTCCGGATCGACAAGCTGCCATCGGCACCGAGCGCGGCCGTCAGCACGTTCTGCGGGTTGCTGCCGGCCGGGAAACTGATCGTGGCGGCCCCGGTCCAGGCGGTGCCGCCGGGAAAGACCGACACCGAGCCCGCCGAAGACGGCGCCAGCAGGGTCACGTTCGCGGTCACCGCGCTTGCGCCGGCCGCCACTCCGGCCTGACCGGCTACCGGGAAGGTCAGCGTGCGGCCGGCGCCGATCGGATGGCTGGTCCTGGTATCGAGCACCCGCGCCCGGCCGAGCGGCACGAAGGTGCCCGGCTGCGGCGCAGGAGCAAGCATGGCTGCGGAGTTCGCGAGACGCCCGGCGGCAGCCGGCGAGGAACTCGCCAGCACAGCGCCGGCCAGAACCGCGGCGACGGCAGCCAACATTGCAATGAACTTGCGCACGTAAAATCCCCCATGCCACCCGAGCAGCCGGCTGCTTCATCCCGACTGGCGCAGCCTGCTCGTAGATCCGGTGGCGTGCCGGGCGGAAGCTTACGCGATCGTGCGGCCGCAGTCGCCCGGTTCTGGCGAGACACTGCCACGCGCGGGCAACGACAGGTGTTCGACGGGCATGAGTTCGTCCAGGCCCGAGAGCGGGGGAGCGGCGCCTCGTCAGAGTCGGCTCTTCGGTTCCCCACACGTCGAGGCGCGCCCACAGCTTCGTGTCACCGCCGGCCCGGACCACCGCCCGAGCTGCCGAACACGGTCGTCCAGGCACAATGCGGACCATGTCCTGCGTGTTCTGTGAGTTGCTGGTGTCGGGGGAAGCACGGTGGGTTGCTCAGGAGAGCGACGCGGTCGCGTTCGCACCACTGCCTGCTGATGAGTTCGCGCCGGGGCATACCCTCGTCGTTCCGCGTCGTCACGCTGTCGGTGTCCACGACGCCGAGGAGAGCGACGTCGTCGCTGTTACCGTGCTGGTACGGCGGGTCAGCAGAGCGATGGTAAGCGCGCTCGGGGCCAGCGGTGTCGTCGTGCTCAACGCGAGCGGGCCGAACTCCGGTCAGACGGTGCCGCACATGCACTTTCATGTGGTTCCGCGTTGGGACGATGACGAGGTGACCCTGCCGTGGCTGCGGCAGTACGCGACGCGCGAACTGCCAGCGCCCGCGTTCGAGTTGCTTGCCGCCGAGGTCGGGTCCGCGCGAGCGAACTGAGGTCTTCCGTGCAGCTACCGCAGTATCACGACGCCCGCGCCGAGGGCTGGAGCGTCAATCACCAGAAGATCCAGCGGTTGTGGCTGAGGCAAGTCCACGAGATTCTCGCCTGACCAACCGTCGCCACGGATATAGGGCGCACATCGGCGGGGTCTGAGCAGACCCGTCGTGGTCCGGACTCACCGATGTTTAGGTACGGCTGAGAGCTAATCCATCGATTTGTACAGTGTGGGTTGCCGGTGTACCGGGGCATGGCCAGGGTGGAGTAGCTCTGAGATTGGTCATCGCGCTCACCCTCGATCATAACGGCGAGCGTCCGCTACGAAATTTGACCGGGTGCGGATGCGGTTATCTGCAAGGCCGTGCGTCGGGGATGCACGGTGAGGTAGCTCAGGCCTTGTAGATCAGCGCGGAACGACCGTTCGGAGCCACGCGGCAACCATACGAGATCTCCCGGTTGAAGCGACGCGCTTCCGATACTGGTGATGAGTTCACCAGCCCCGGCAACCACGAACAGAAGTACGTCCAGATCCGGCCCGAGGTGGGGCGCGATGCGATCCCCTCCCCGCATCCGGATGATGTTGGCGTCGAGGTGCCGTTCACCTATCTCAAGCTTCCACAGTGCGCCGGCGGCTGCCTCGTCCCGCCCCGTTGCGTACACGTTGCAGAGCACACTCGGCACAGCGGCCGCAGAGCGCTTGACGATGCGGACTCGCCATGCTGCCGGCCCCGTCTCCAGGTACTCCCAGGTAAAGCTGCCGGGCTGGTCCCGCTGAAACTCTTCCCGCAGGTGTCTGGGGTCATGGCTGTTGACGACGACAAGCTCCTCACCGACGGCCAAGCTGGAAAACCGAGCGAAGATCAGTGGATGCCGCTGTGGTTTGGGAACCTGCCGTACGTCGATCACATCCGTTGTCATGCAGTCCATCCTATTCTTACAAGCGCGGGTTGTGTAAACTGCAGTCAAGGTTCATCGCACGGAAATAGCAGGGTGCACATGGTCGGCCTGAAAGCACGCTTGGACGATGAGCAGGACCGCCACCGCCGTGCCGCATTTCGCCGGAGACCTCGAACTTCGGTTCACCGTGCGCACCAGTGAGCAGAGGAGTGAGCAATGACCGACGCGACCCAAGGCAAGCCTGGACTTGCCGAACCTGGTGTGAGCGCACCTGTAACGACACTCCACGAGGAGCATGCGCTGTTGAAGCGCGAGGTGGCGTCGCGGGCGCAGGCGGTGCTTTCGGAGGCCGACGAGGGACGATGGCCACAGCAGCAGCTTCAGGAACTGCTCAATTACCTACGTCTTGAGGTGCTGCAGCAGGTCGTGG
>DASUAC010000193.1:0-2217 GCA_035763985.1 Jatrophihabitans sp.
CGCCACCAGGTGCCGGTAGCGCTGGTCGCCGCGCAGGCTCACCGGATCGGACGGGTGGGTCCACAATTCGTGGTTGCCCGGCGCCCAGATCACCTTGGCGAACCGGGACCGCAGCTCGGCCAGGGTGGCCGTGATGGAGGAGACCAGTTCGCCGACGTCGCCGGCCACGATCAGCCAGTCCGCCTCGGTGGTCGGCCGGAGCTGGTCGATCACCTGCCGGTTGGCGGCGTAACCGGCATGCAGGTCGCTGACCGCCAGCAGTTTCGCGTTCGACTCCTGGGCGGTCATTTCCTCAGCCTATCCAAGCGTGCTCGAGCTTTCCTTCGGCCGGCGTTCGCCTCCTGCCCAGATGGACGTTCCCCGGCCCGCAGGGCGGACCGGGGAACGTCAGGAGGTGAAAAGAGACGTAGTTGTACTGGGTGGAACGCGGCGCTTTAGAAGGCGCCGGTGCCGTTCGGGGTGCCCAGGCCGGTCGGGCCGTCCCAGCCGGTGGTGGCGTTGCACCAGATGCTGGGGCTGCAGGAGCCGTTGGAGCCGCTGGTCACGTCGAACAGGCTGGAGGCGTGGCCCCAGGTGTAGGACGCCGGGTAGCCCGCGGTGTTGCCGGACAGCGCGTACACGCTGGCGATGATCGGCGAGGCCACCGAGGTACCGCCCCAGACCTCCCAGCCGGACAGACCCTGGTAGGCGGTCGAGTCGTACACCGAGACGCCGGTGTTCGGGTCGGCCACCGCGGAGACGTCGGCCACCGCGTCACCGGAGCACTGGGTGGCCGAGGTCTGCCAGGACGGCTTGGCGTTCACGGTGGAGCAGCCGCTGCCGGCGCCGTTCCACGCGGTCTCGGACCAACCGCGGGTGTTGCTGGCCTTGGTCAGGCTGGTGCCGCCGACGCCGATCACGTGCGGGTAGCTGGCCGGGGACTCGATGCCGTAGCCGGAGTCACCGCTGGAGGCGGTGATGGCGATGCCCGGGTGGTTGTACGACGAGGTCTCGGCGCTGTCGCTGCCGCCGTAGCTGTTGCTGATGGCGGTCACGCCCGACACGCTCGCCGCGTAGTTCACCGCGGCGGCCAGGTTCGAGAACGAGTTGCTGCTCGCCTCGACCAGCAGGATGTGGCAGGTCGGGCAGGTGGCCGAGACCATGTCGATGTCCAGGCTCTCCTCCACCGCCCAGTTGGCGTTGGAGCGCGGCACCTTGCCGCCGGTCTGGCCGACCTTCTTGAAGCAGCCGTTGGCGGTGGTGCAGGCCGGCAGGCCGAACTGCGACCGGTAGACGCCGAGGTCGGACTCGGCGTTCGGGTCGTCGTAGGCGTCGACGATCGCGACGGTGCCGGTGGACGATCCGGAGAGCTTGTAGGCGCTCTGGATGTCGGCCGGGTTCAGCCCGGACGGGCTGCTGGCCTTCGGGGTGACACCGTTGTTGTTGACCATCGTCTGCGCGAAGCAGGTGGCGAAGCCCTTGGTCGGGGCGGCACACGCGTGCAGCGCGTGCTTGCCGCTGGCCGACGGCGTAGCGGCAACCCGCTCGCCGGGCGTGCTTGCCGACGCAATACCGACGGCGCTCAGCGATGCGAGTCCGACGGCCACGCCCGTCACGGCAAGCCTGGTTGAGAACTTCATGGAACCTCCATAGAGGGGATTTGGGTACTCAACGCCCACACGCACACGGCATGGGTGATGTCGAGCGAATCGATAATGAACCGTAGATCGTAAAATTCCCATTAAGGGCTTCAACGGGGCATTTGCCGTTCATCGCCAGCGACAAACGACTGACGCCGGACGGCCCGTGTAGGTTGAAGCCGCTGACCACCTGGAGCGGGGAGCGCGGCGTGCATCGATACCAGATTCGCCTTGATTGGACGGGCAATCGCGGAACCGGCACGAGTGGCTATGCCGACTACGACCGCCGCAACGAGGTCCGGGCGCCCGGCAAGCCGATGATCACCGGTTCCTCGGATTCACATTTTCGCGGCGAGGCCGATCGATGGAATCCGGAGGAATTGCTGGTCGCCGCGCTGGCGCAATGCCACCTACTGGCGTTCCTGCACCTGGCCGCCGACGCCGGGGTGGTGGTCACCGGCTATGCCGATGAGGCGATCGGGACGATGAAGCTCAACTCCGACGGCAGCGGCCAGTTCACCGAGGTGGTGCTGCGGCCGCGAGTGCAGGTGACCTCGGCGGAGATGGTGGAGCCGGCGCAACGGCTGCACGAGCGCGC
>DASUAC010000194.1:0-2704 GCA_035763985.1 Jatrophihabitans sp.
ATGGACCAGGGCCGGTGACGGCGCAGGCCGGCGGCGCCGTAGCCGATGAGCCCGTGGCCGTGTCGGTGGTTGATCCGGTCGATCAGGGTCGGGATCGGGTCGTCCGGCCGGTCCGGGTCGGCCCACAGGTGTGGTTGGGAACCGGCGGGAGCCAGGTCGGTCAGCATGACCATCGCCCGGATGTAGGAGTAGCCGGCGGCGTAGGCGATCTGGCCGGCGCGCAGCGCGGTGCGGACGATCTCGAGGGGTGAGTCGGTGGGGATCGGTAGCGCGAGGGTTCGGGTGCCGTGACGATCCGGCCCGGTCCGGAACGGGCTGGTCGACATGCTGACGGTGACGGTGCCGGACTGGAGCTGGTGCCGGCGCAGGCGCCGCGTAGCGGTCTGCGCGTACACCGAGATGACCTGGGACATTTCCGCCCAGCTGGTCACCGGTTGGCCGAGCATCCGCCCGTGCATCAGTTCACGGCGGACCGGCGGGGCCGGCCCGAATTCGAT
Organism: Jatrophihabitans sp.; assembly: GCA_035763985.1. Classification (GTDB taxonomy): domain Bacteria; phylum Actinomycetota; class Actinomycetes; order Mycobacteriales; family Jatrophihabitantaceae; genus Jatrophihabitans_A. The sequence goes on from DASUAC010000194.1 coordinate 498, forward strand.
GCACTGCACGCCGCGCAGTTCGCGGACGGTGCGCTCGACGACCACGCTGAACAGCCGCCGCATCTGACGGGGATCGGCCCGGGCCAGGTCGAGGGTGGTGTGGATCCCGAGGGGGGCGAGGCGGGCGGTGAGCCGGCCGCCGATGCCCCACACGTCCGAGACCGGCAGGCTGGCCAGCAGCTCGTCGACGGCGGCCGGCGACCATCCGGTCAGATCGCAGCGGCCGCCCAGCTCGGGGTGAGCTTTCGCGTGATGCTGGGCCGTTTTCGCGAGGGTTTTCGTCGGGCCGATGCCGATCTGGACCGGAAGCCCGATCCAGGTCGCGATCCGTTCCCGGATTCGGGCGGCGATGGCCAACGCGATGCCGGGTTCCGCCGGGAGCCGCAGGAAGCACTCGTCGATGCTGTAGACCTCGACGTGCGGGGTGAAGCCTTCCAGGACCTGCACCAGCCGGGCGCTCATGTCGCCGTAGAGTTCGTAGTTGCTGCTCCGAGCAATCGTGCTGCGCCACTTAGGGTTTGCCTGCACCCGAAACCACGGCTCACCCATCGGGATCCCAATGTCCTTGGCCTCCTGGCTTCTGGCCACCACACACCCGTCGTTGTTGGACAACACCACCATCGGCCGGCCCGCGAGCTCGGGTTGAAAGACCCGCTCGCAGCTGACGTACATCGAGCTGACGTCGACCAGTGCGATCACGTCTCTGCTGGGAGAGCTGCGATCAGACATGGTGGATCACGGTGCGGACGACACCCCAGACCCGGCTCTCGGCGTCCCGGATGACGATCGGCGGATAGTCGGGATGCTCGGATTCCAACACGACTCCGGAGCGGGTGTTCCGGTACCTCTTCACCGTGAACTCCCCGTCAGCGAGGACGGCGACGACGATCCTGCCGTCGACCACGGGCAGCGATCGGTCAACCAAGAGCTCGTCGCCGTCGTAGATGCCAGCACCCACCATCGAATGGCCCGACACCCTGCACACGAACGTCGCCGCCGGGTTCGGGACCAGCGCGCGGACCAGGTCGACGGGATCGGTGTCGTAGTCCTGGGCCGGGCTGGGGAACCCAGCCGGCACCGCGCTCAGCGCCCATCGCACTAACACCGGCCCAGACTCCACCCACGGCACCGGCACTGTACAAACGTTCGACACATCAGAAGAATACGACGGAGGCGCCGCTGCCGGTCAACATCCGCGCCCACCCCAACGGCCCCACCGCTGCGGGACCGCCGGCGACCCGAATCCGCCCCCGTCGATGCCGCACCCCCACGTCTCAGCCCGACCCTGCCCAGGATCCCGCTGCACACCGAGGCGGGCCAACCGAATTCCCGGTGAACATCGGCGGCTACCTCGAGCGGTTGACGAGACGTCCGCCCTGTGGCGGCGAGGCCGTTCCCGGCCGGTCGCTGCGCACCCTGACTGTCGGATAGCACCGGAAGAATCTGCATCATGTGGATCGCATCCGACCCGGAAGACCGGCGGCGTCGAACCGCCTTCGGCAGCGAGGAGGCGGCCCGCGGCTTCGCCGAGCAGTTGAGGCCCGCGTGGACGGTGAAACCCGCGGATGATCCGTCCCTGCCGGCGATGACCGGTCGCCGGCTCGACGAGGCACCGCCCGGATAGGTTCATGGTGTGCCGCCTGCGCGCACAGTGGCTCAGCCGGCCGTGGACAATCCCCGACACGGACCGGCTGACCACGCCGGACGGCCGCGGCCGAGCCACCTGGCCACGGCGACTAGTCGCCGGCGCCAGCTCTTTTGGCGCGTTCGAGGCGAGTGACTACCTCGCCTATCTTCTGCAGACTGCGCTCTCGATCGAACCGAACTCTGGCTTTGGCGACCGCAATGACCCGCGCGGATCGCGTCTGGAAGCTCAGTCCCGGCAGAGACAACAGGTCCTCGTCTGGTTCGAGCTCGTCACTGTCGACGAGGTACAAGGAGCCGCCGAGGCAGCGGCGGCCATCGGGGCTCCAGGTGGACGCGTAGGCAAGCGCCAGGTGCCGGTCCGTGGTGACGTAGACGCGGTCGAGTCGCTGCGCGATGTCCCGTTGTCCTTGTTCGATGGACTGGTGCAGCCGGGTGTACAGAAGACCGGTCTCGGCCGGCGGCGCGAGCTGATCGCCGACCTGGCGACCCGGGGCGCCACCATGCCAGAGCCGCTGCCTGCTCGCCCTACCCACCAAGCGATGGTCCCATCACGACCGCCC
>DASUAC010000195.1:0-3594 GCA_035763985.1 Jatrophihabitans sp.
GGTTACACCCTCACCGCCACCGACGGCTCGCTCACCTCGGCGGTGAGCAGCCCGTTCGCGGTGACCGCCGGCACGCCGAGCAGCCTGGCGTTCAGCCAGCAGCCGCCGGCCACCGGCACCGCGGGCAGCCCGCTGAGCTCGTTCAAGGTGGCCGTGCTGGACGCCGGTGGCAACACCGTCTCCGCCGGCACCGGCTCGACCGACACCATCGGGTTGACCATCGCCACCGGTCCGAGCGGTGCCACGTTCGGCGGCGGATCGGTCACCTCGGTGGCGGCCGTCGCCGGGGTGGCCAGCTTCGGCGCGGTCACCCTGAACACCGTCGGCAGCTACACCTTCACCGCCACCGACGCGACCCGCTCGCTGACCACCGCGACCAGCTCGCCGGCCACGGCCCTCAGCGCCGCCGCGGCCAGCAAGCTGGCGTTCGGGCAGGGCCCGACCGAGCTGGCGGCCGGCTCGACGTTCGCCCCGGCGATCACCGTGCAGGTGCAGGACCAGTTCGGCAACGCGGCGGCCGCCGGCGGCGTCTCGGTGACGCTGAGCTCCTCGGCCGGGCCGCTGGACGGCCGCTCGTCGGCAGTGACCGACGGCTCCGGGCTGGCCAGCTTCGGCTCGGCCCGGATCGACACCGCGGCGGCCGGGCTGACCCTGACCGCGTCGGCGACCGGACTCAGCGCGGCCACCTCCGGCTCGTTCGACGTGGTGGTGCCGGTGACCAACGGGATTCCGCTCACCGACGCCGCCGCCGACTCCGGCTCGGGGGTGAAGTCGGTCAGCTACTACTACTGCACCGGCTACTCCGGTGCCTGCACCAACGGCACGCTGATCGGTACGGCCACCAGCGCGGCGGACAACTACCTGCTCACCTGGACCGGGCAGCCGGCGAACGGCCAGTACCGGCTGGTCGCGGTGGCCGTCGACAACGTGACGAACGCCAGCGCGCCGAGCGCGTCGATCCCGATCCGGATCGCCAACTAACACCGGGCAATTGCGGTCGGCTTGCCGTTGCCGGCCGCGGCTGTGGTCCGGCTGATTGCGGTCGATGGCCGCGGCTGTGGTCCGGCTGATTGTGGTCACCGGCCGCGGCTGCCGTCCGGCTGGTTGTGCTCCGGCGTAATCGCGAGTTCTGCCCGGCCCGGGACCTTAGGCCCACCGTTTGGTGCCGTTTGCCTATACCGACGGCTCATCACCGTCGATGATCATGGGCAGTGAAGCCGGAGCAGTCCGCGGCTTTCGGCCGGTCGGCGGCTTAACGCGAAGCTGCCGGTCGAGCTTGGGAAACGATGCGGGGGCGTTTTCGGGCGGCACGTCCGCCCATACCGATGCCGGTTGGTTGCACCCAGGTGCAACCAACCGGCATCGACATCTCCCGCTCGCCCCGGCACGCCGACCCCGCCAGCTTCCCGAGCAGGTACGTGCCCGCGAGCATGTCCGCTTTGGCACCGGCGGACAAGCAGGGTTCGCGACTGGGTCAGGCGTCAGCTCACCCGCATCGCGTTGGACAGCGGTGCGGCCATCGAGCCGTTGACCGGTTGGATGGCGAACTCGTGGTTGAGCGAGCCGTCGACCATCAGACCCGGGTCGAAGCTGAGCGACTGGACGGGATAAGCCAGCGGTGTGAAGGGATCGCCGTTGACCCAGTTGCGGGTCCAGATCATGTAGCCGGTGGCGCCGGGCACCGCGGTCCACTCCAGGTGGGCGGTCCAGCCGCCGGTGTACTGGCAGACGGTGAGCTGGTTGGTGTCCGGCGCGCCCAGGCCGGCGTAGATCTCCGGCACGCCGGAGGCCACCCCGTCGCCGTACTGGTTGACGCCGCTGACCGCGATGACGTACTCGTGCCCGGGGATCGCCGAGATGGTGTAGCTGGTGGTGCTGCTGGGCGCCGAGAGCAGGGTGTTCGGGTCGAGCGTCTCATCGACCCAGAGCACCTGATAGCTGTCGGCGCCGGTGATCGGGTCCCACCAGGTGGAGATCGTGTTGCAGCCGGTGCAACTGGTCGAGTAGGTGGCCGCGGTGTACTGCGGGGTCTTCGGATGCACGGTGACCTGGACCGCGTTGGACAGGTCGGAGACGTTGGTGTCCGACCGGCGGGACTGGACGGCGTATTTCACGGTCTGCCCGTCGGCCAGCGCGCCGGCCTGCCAGTGGTCGTCGCCGATCGGGAGCGGCAGCCGGGACAGCGTGGTTTCGCCGCCGCTGACGTTCTCGGCCCAGATCCAGTACCCGTCCGCGCCGTAGCTGTGGGTCCAGCTGAGCAGCGCGCCGCCGTCGTTGGCGGTCACCGTCAGCGTCGGGGTGGTCATCGTCAGCTCCGGCACCGAGGTCGGGATGGGGCCGAAGTCCTGGCCGATGCCGTAGGCCGTGGCGAGCGTGTCGGCGAAGGTGGCGGCGATCTTGTACTCGCCGATCTCGTTGGGGTGCAGGCCGTCGTGGGTGTCGGTGGCCGGGTCGAGCGCGGCGTGCAGGTCGGCCATCACCACCGGCGACTGCGTCGTCGAGAGCGAGGACACCAGGCCGGGCAGCAGCGCGTCGTAACTGTCGATCTTGCCCGGCAGATCCGGCCAGTCCGACAGCGGCGTGCGGTCCATGACGTTGCCGATGACGAACTTGGCATCCGGATTGGCCAGGCGGGCGTTGCCGACCAGGTTGCGCATGGTGTCGATCAGCTCGTCCGGGGTGGAGAACCACACCAGGTCGTTGATGCCCATCTCGACCAGGATGACGTCCGGCCGGTACTGGGAGGTGATGCCTTCGATGGTGTTCTGCTCGTCCAGCGCCGCCCTTCCCCACAGCGCGTCGTGCGCGTCCTCCCAGCCGGCGACCCGGTAGCCGCCGCCGTCCGGCGTGCCGCTGTAGAGGTCGTGGGTGCCGGTCCGCGGGCCGACGAAGGCGTCGATCACGCCGTCGGACTGGAAGTGCTGCCACAGCCGGTAGCGCCAGGTGAAGTCACCGTCCAGGCCCTGGCTGATGCTGTCCCCGACCACCATCACCTTCTCGGTGTTGGTGTCGTCGATGATGACCTGGACGTAGAACGCGTCGGCGTCCAGGATCCGCCAGGTGTTGTAGCCACCGTTCAGGATGCCGCCCTGGCTGTTGTTGGCACTCAGCGGCACGGCCCGGATCGAGGCGCCGGCGCCACCTTCGTAGCTGCTGGCGAACGGGTACTCGTCGCAGCTGGTCGCCACCGGTGGGTCGGGCACGAAGCTGGCGCAGGCCGCCCGGGTATTGGCACTGGCCTGGGTGGGATCGGTCAGCCGGAGCAGCGGGTGGTCGCCGCCGGGCACCCCCCAGTGCTGCGGCAGCTCGGCCTGAGCGTCGCGCATGTGCAGCGCCACCGGCCGCACCAGCGGATTGAGCCCGGTGTTGAAGGTGATCGTCGGTGTGTACTCCGGGTCGACGCAGCCGGTTCCCGACACCAGGTCGTCGCAACGCCAGGCATCGTCAACCAAGAGCGCGTCCACCTCGGTGGTGTTGGGCAGCGGCGGCACCGTCGGCGAGACCTCGACGAGCAGCGCCGCGGACGGCAGCGTGCGCGGTGACACGCTGCCGGCACTGCCCAAGCCGATCGTCTCGGTCCAGCGGTTCGACAGG
>DASUAC010000196.1:0-5367 GCA_035763985.1 Jatrophihabitans sp.
CGTGGTGCACCCGGTGGTGCGACGGGGTGTTGAACACCGCCTCGAACCAGGCCGGCATCCGGCCGATCTTCTCGGTGTGCAGGAAGAACTGATAGAACAGGCTCCAGGCCATCGCGGTGAAGATCACCCACGGCGGGATGCCGATCAGCGCCAGCGGCATCCAGAACGGCAGCGTCAGCATCGGCGTCCACTTCTGCCGCAGCGCGGTGGAGAAGTTGTAGTGCCGCGACGAATGGTGCACCACATGACCGGCCCAGAAGAACCGCACCCGGTGTGACATCCGGTGGAAGCAGTAGTAGGCCAGGTCGTCGGCGAAGAACACGATCACCCAGGTCCACCAGTCCTGCGGGCTGAGCCGCAACGGGCTGGCCTGCCAGATCGCGGCGTAGACGACGAGCACCACCAGCCGCCAGAACAGGTTGACCACCGAGTAGCCGGTGCCCATCAGCAAGCTGGTCCGGGTGTCGGCCGGCGTGTAGCCGACCACTGCGTGTCCCGCGCCGAACTGGTCGTGCCGCAGCACGTGGATGGCCAGGATCTCCAGCACCACGAAGACCACGAACACGGGCACCGCGTACATCACCGGGTCGTGGATCTGGAGCATCGGGGTGCCACCTCCCAGGCGAGCCCGGCCAACCTACCGGTCGGTAACCTTACCGAAGGGTAGGCCGGTGCGCATCAGTCCGCGCGCGAGAAGCCCGCATCAGTCCTTGCGCGAGAAGCCCGCATCAGTCCTTGCGTCCGAGGAGATGGAAGACCCGGCTGAGTTGGCGGTACGGGTCGCGCCGGCTGGCCTCGAGTTCGACCGCCGCCACTCGTTCCGCGTCGTCGGGGTCCAGTTCGGCGCCGCTGAACTCGAGCCAGTCGACGAACAGCCACACCCCGTACCAGCGCACCGGTTCCACGCCGTGCCCGCGCAGCAGCTCGCTGAGTTCCTCGACCGTGTCGGCCCGTCCGCGCACCCCGAGCACGCCGATCTCGGTGCGCGCGTCGAACGAGGCCAGGGCGTCGTCCCAGCGTCGTTCCAGCGCCGGACGCACCGCCATCGCGTGCCCGTTGCCGGTCATGATCGAGACGATGCCGCCGGGTGCGGCGCACCGGCAGAGCTGGCCGACCAGCGGGGCGGGCTCATCCAGGTAACCCAGCACGCCATGGCACAGCACCGCGGCGAAGCGCTGACCGCTCACCGCCTGCTCGGCCTGCTCACCGTCCGACTGCAGCAGCGTCACCCGTTGCCGGACCTCGGCCGGCAGCCGCTCGAGCCGCTGCCGGGCCTTGTCCAGCATCGCCGCGGACGGGTCGAGCAGCGTCACTTCGTAACCCGCCTGGGCCAGCGGGAACGACTGGTTGCCGGCGCCGCCGCCGACGTCCAGCACCGTCGCCGGCGGTGGCGGCAGGTGCTCCAGCAGCTGCTGGTGCATCACATAGGTACGCACCCGCCCCTTCACCGAGGCGTAGGCCTGATCGACGAACTGGTCGGCCAAACCGGCCCAGCTGTCATCGCTCACCGCGCCAAAGTACCCCGATGCCCCGCGCTGGCGGCGAGGTCTGTGACGTGATCAGCCGCGCAGCAGCGGTTGCAGCACCTCGATCGCCCGGTCGATGGCCTCGTCGTCCACGTCCAGATGGGTGACCAGCCGGACCGTGGTCGGGCCGAGCACCGAGATGAGTACGCCCTGTTCGGCGGCGGCCGCGCCCGCCCGGGGAGCGTCCGGCACGGTGAGCACCAGGATGTTGGTGTCGCCCGGGTCGATGCCCAGCGCCTCGGCCAGCCGCCGAGCCCGGTCATGGTCGTCGGCCAGCCGCTTGACGTTGTGCCGCAGCGCGTACAACCCGGCCGCGGCCAGGATGCCGGCCTGCCGCATGCCGCCGCCGTACCGCTTGCGCCAGATCCTGGCCTCGGCGATCCGCTCGGCCGAGGACACCAGCACCGACCCGACCGGTGCGCCGAGGCCCTTGGACAGGCAGACCGACACGGTGTCGAATCCCCCGGCCAGCTCGGCCAAATCCAGCCCGGTGGCCACGTGCGCGTTCCACAGCCGGGCGCCGTCCAGGTGCAGCCCCAACCCGTGCCGGCGGCCCAGCTCGATCACCGCCCGCACCGCCTGCTGCGGCTGCACGGTGCCACCGCCGAAGTTGTGGGTGTTCTCCACCGCGATCGCCGCCGTCGCCACCTGGTGCCACGGCATGTCCGGTGCGATCAGCCCGGCCGCCACGTCCGGGTCGAGCACCCCCCGGGCGGCCGGCCAGGTGCGGGTGGTGATGCCGGAGAACACCGCCGCCGCGCCCAGCTCGGACCGCACCACGTGCGCGCCCTGGTCGCAGACCAGTTCCTGGCCCGGTTTGACCAGCAACCGCAGGCCTATCTGGTTGGCCATGCTGCCGGACGGGGTGAACAGCCCGGCCGGATAGCCGAGCAGCCGGGCAACCTCGGCCTCCAGTTCGTTGACGGTCGGGTCGTCGCCGTAGACGTCGTCGCCCACCGCGGCCTCGGCCATCGCCTGCCGCATGCCGGACGACGGCCGGGTGACCGTGTCGCTGCGCAGGTCGATCGCACGCAGCGCAGTCATCAGACGTCCAGCCGACGCCGCCGGTCGGCCACCAGCCGCTCGGCGACCCGGAAGGCCAGTTCCAGCGACTGCTCGATGTTCAACCGGGGATCGCAGGCGGTCTCGTACCGGCGGCTCAGATCATCCGGGGTCAGCTCGGCGGTGCCGCCGATGCATTCGGTGACGTCGTCGCCGGTCAGTTCGACGTGCAGGCCGCCCGGGTGGGTGCCGAGTTCGGCGTGCACGTCGAAGAAGCCGTCCACCTCGTTCAGGATCCGGTCCAGGTGCCGGGTCTTCACCCCGGTCGCGGTCTCCTCGGTGTTGCCGTGCATCGGGTCGCACTGCCAGACCACCAGCCGGCCGGTGGCGCGCACCTTCTCCACCAGCCGCGGCAGCACCTCGCGCACCCGGCTGTTGCCCATCCGGCTGATCAGGGTCAGCCGGCCCGGCCGGGCCTCCGGATCCAGCCGCTCCACCAGCTCGGCGACGTACTGCGGGGTGCTGCTCGGCCCCAGCTTCACCCCGATCGGATTGGCCAACCGGGACACGAAGTCCAGATGCGCGCCGTCCGGCTGCCGGGTCCGCTCGCCCACCCAGACGAAGTGCCCGGACAGGTCGTAGGCCCGGCCGCCCTCCACCCGGGTCAGCGCCCGCTCGTACTCCAGGATCAGCGCCTCGTGACTGGAATAGAGCTCCACCACGTCCAGCGCGGTGTCGTTCACCCCACAGGCCCGCATGAACCGAACCGCCCGGTCGATCTCGGCGGCCAGTTGCTCGTACCGGCTGCCGGTGCCGGTGCTGCGGGCGAACTCGGTGTTCCAGGAATGCACCCGCTCCAGGGATGCCAGGCCACCACCGGCGTAGGCCCGCATCAGGTTCAGCGTGCTCGCCGCGGTCGAGTACGCGCGCAGCAGCCGGCGCGGATCCGGCCGCCGGCCGTCCGGCGTCGCGGTGAGTTCGTTGACCATGTCGCCCCGGTAACTGGGCAGGCCCAGCCCGTCGGTGACGGTGGAGCGCGGTTTGGCGTACTGGCCGGCCATCCGGCCGAGCTTGACCACCGGCATCGAGGCGCCGTAGGTGAGCACCACCGCCATCTGCAGCAGCACCCGGACCTTGCCGGCCACATCCGCCTGGGTGGACGTGGCGAACGTCTCGGCGCAATCGCCGCCCTGCAGCAGGAACGCTTCGCCGCGTGCGACCTGGGCCAGCCGCGTGGTCAGCAGATCCACCTCGCTGGCCACCACCAGCGGCGGCCGCTGGGCCAGCTCCTCGGCGACCTCGCGCAACAGGGCCGGGTCCGGCCAGTCCGGCTGCTGAGCGGCCGGCAACCCGCGCCAGGCGTCCAGGTCACTCGACGACTCGGCCTCGGCGTCCGGCAGTGGTTTGATACGGACGGTCACGATACAAGCCTACGGGGTAGGCAGATGGTGCGTTTGGTCGCTCGTCCGGCGCCGAGCCCGGCCCGGTCCGCCGAAGAACACCCCGGCTCAGCCGAAGAACACCTCGGCCTCGGCGTAGAACTCCGGCGGGACGGTCTTCAGGGTCTCGGTGGCCGCCGCCAGCGGCACCCGGACGATGTCGGTGCCGCGCAGCGCCACCATCTTGCCCCAGTCCCCGTCGTGCACCGCGTCGATGGCGTGCAGGCCGAACCGGGTGGCCAGCGCCCGGTCGAAGGCGGTCGGCGTGCCGCCGCGCTGGATGTGGCCGAGCACCGTCATGCGCGCCTCCTTGCCGGTGCGCTTCTCGATCTCGCCGGCCAGCCACTCGCCGATCCCGCCGAGCCGGACGTGCCCGAACGCGTCCAGCCCCCTGTCGACCGTGGCATTCTCGCCGCCGGCCGGGGTGGCACCCTCCGCGACCACCACGATCGGCGCGTAGTGCGACTGGAATCGGCTTTCCACATAAGCGCAAACCCGCTCGACCGAGAACGGCTGCTCCGGGATCAGGATGACGTTGGCGCCACCGGCCAACCCCGCGTGCAGCGCGATCCAGCCGGCGTGCCGGCCCATCACCTCGACGATCAGCGCCCGATGATGCGACTCGGCCGTGGTGTGCAGCCGGTCGATGGCCTCCATCGCGATGTTCACCGCGGTGTCGAAGCCGAAGGTGTAGTCGGTGGCGTTCAGGTCGTTGTCGATGGTCTTGGGTACGCCGACCACGTTCACCCCGAGCCCGTGCAGCCTGGTCGCCACCCCGAGGGTGTCCTCGCCGCCGATCGCCACCAGGGCGTCCACCCCGCCGGTGTGCAGGTTCTCCTGGATCCGGGATACCCCGTCGTCGATCTTGAACGGGTTGGTCCGCGACGATCCGAGGATGGTGCCGCCCCGGGGCAGGATGCCGCGCACCTCGGCGATGCCCAGCGGCTGGGTCAGGCCCTCCAACGGGCCACGCCAACCGTCCCGGAAGCCGATGAACTCGTGGCCGTACACCCCGACGCCCTTGCGGACGACGGCGCGGATGACCGCGTTCAGGCCGGGGCAATCGCCCCCTCCGGTGAGCACACCGATTCGCATCTCGAGCAGTCCCTTCGCTGGTGGGGGTTCTCCGGCTGGCTTCCGGCGACGGCGCTGTCCATTTCGCAGCATATCGACCCCGGACGGATCAGCTCGGCCCACCCGTCCGCCGGGCGTCGCCCTTCGGTGCTCACCGCTCGGCTCCGCGCCCGCTCCGCTCCTCGCTCGTACCTCGCTCGATGCTCGCTCGCTGTCGCCTTCGGTACTCACCGCTCGGCTCCGCGCCCGCTCCGCTCCTCGCTCGTACCTCGCTCGATGCTCGCTCGCTATCGCCTTCGACGATCACCTTCCAGCGGGCCAGGTTG
>DASUAC010000197.1:0-3234 GCA_035763985.1 Jatrophihabitans sp.
GAATGCGGTTTGCCAGTGTTTGACGAGTCGTTGTATGCGGTCGGCGTCGAACAGTTCCACCGAGTACTCGACCGACACCGCCAGACTGCCGTCGGCCCGCGGGCTGACGTTGACCGACAGGTCGTGCCAGGTTCCGGCGGACGGCAGGTCGATGCGTTCGACCGCCAGCCCCGCCAAGTCCGGCGTGTCGGGTTCGGCCGGCCCTTCCGCCGACAGGGTAAGGCTGATCTGGAAGAGCGGGTTGCGGCCGGGGATGCGTTCGGGGTGCAGGGCATCGACCACCGCGGTGAACGGCACGTCCTGATGTTCCAGCGCACCGAGCACGGTGTCGCGGCACCGGCCCACCAACTCGGTGAAGCTCGGATCCCCGGCAACGCTGGTACGCAACACCACCGGATTGACGAAACAGCCCAGCATCGGCTCCAACTCAGCCCGGCCCCGCCCGGACGACACCGACCCGACCGCCAGATCCTGCTGACCGGTATAGCGATGCAGCACCACCAGCAACCCGGCCAGCAACACCGACAACAACGGCACCCGCAGCTCGGTCGCCAACTCACCCAGCCCGGCACCCACCTCGGCCGGAATCAACCCGGTGAAACCAGCACCGGCCCCACTCGGCTGCACCGGCCGGGCCCGATCAGCCGGAAACTCCAACTCCACCAGCCCGGTGAGCTGCCGCTGCCAGTACTCCAGCCCGGCCGCCAACCGCTGCTCGCCGTGCCGGCGCTGCCACACCGCATAATCCGCCGACTGCACACTCAACACCGCCGGCTCCAACTCCGGCTGCCGGCCCGAGCGGACCGCGGCATAACACTCCCGCAACTCCCTGGCCAGGATCGCCACCGACCGGCCATCGGCGGCGATGTGATGCACCGTCACCACCAACACGTGATCCCGCTCGGCCAACCGGCCCAACCACCACCGCAGCGGCCACTGCTCCTCCAGCACGAACGGCCGCCGCACCTCCTCGGCCACCAATCCCTGCCAACCAGCCACCGGCAACTCCACCACCGGCAACTGCACCCCGGCCGGCGCCGGATCGATCACCTGATACCCGACCCCAGCCACCTGCTCGAACCGAGTACGCAAACCCTCATGCCGAGCAACCAACAACCGCAACGACTCCCGCAACGCAGCCGGCTCCAGCTCGCCCCGCAACCGCATCGCCATCGGCAGGTGAAGCGTTGCGGCCGCCGGATTCAGCAGCTGGAGGAACCACAAACCCTCCTGCTGCCACGACATCGGCAACCGGCCGTCCCGGCCCGCCGGCACCACGCCGGCGTCGTCCCGGGTTGTTCCGGGCATCGCCGGCCGGGGTCCGGCAGAGGGCGTACCGGTTCCGTCTGGCGGGAGGTCGTATCGACGGTCTTGGCTGCGCCGCCGAGGACTGCCGGGGTGTTCGAGCTCAGCGATGGGACAACTCCGATCTGCCGGTGGGATGACTTCGAGACTACGAGAGTCGTGCCGGACGGGCGAATCAGCCGTGGACGCTGGCGATTGCCTTGGTCAACCGTTCCACCGGTGATTCCAGGCCGAACGTCTCGGCCACCGCGGCGAGCAGCTCCGGGTCGGCGGGCGTAGCCGGAACAGCCGACTGCAACGAGGGAATCTCCACATCGGTACATCCCCGTACCACCGCCGGCGCCACCGCCAGGTAGTCGGCCGCGGCCAGGATCTTCGAACGCACCGGGCCGCTCAGCACGCCGGAGCGGGCCGCCGCGAGGATCTCCTCGATCCGGCCGTACTTGCTGACCACCAGTGCCGCGGTCTTGACACCGACCCCGGGCACTCCGGGCAGCCCGTCGGACGGATCCCCGCGCAGAATGGCGAAATCCGCGTAGTGGCCGGCCGGGATGCCGTACTGCGCCGTCACCTCGTCCGGCGTGAACTCGACCAGCTTCGACATGCCCTTGCCGGTGTAGATCACCCGCACCCGGTCGGTGGCCAGGTCGATCAGATCCCGGTCGCCGGAGACCACGTCCACCGCCGCGCCGGCCGCGGCGTACCGGCCGGCCAGGGTGGCGATCACGTCGTCCGCCTCGAAGCCCTCGGCACCGACCGCGCACAGGCCGGCCGCCTCCAGCACCTTCAGCAGCACCGGCACCTGCGGCTCCAGCAGGTCCGGCACGTTCTCCACGTCGGGCTCGCCGGCCGGCTGCGGAACCGCCACCCGGTGCGCCTTGTACGACGGCAGCAGTTCCACCCGCCAGGCCGGCCGCCAGTCGTAGTCCAGGCAGGCCACCAGGTCGGTGGGGGAGAACCGGGTGATCAGGCTCGACACCATGTCGCAGAAGCCGCGCACCGCGTTCACCGGCATCCCGTTCGGCGCGGTCACCGACTCCGGCACGCCGTAGAACGCCCGGAAGTACAAGCTCGCCGAATCCAGCAACATCACCCGTGGCACACGGACAAGATAACGTTCCCCCATGTCCGTGTGCGTCGTCGGCGAGGCGCTGGTCGATCTGGTCCACCAGTCCGCCGAGCCCGGCCGCGCCGAACGTTACCCAGCCGAACGCCACCCAGCCGAACGTTACCCGGCCGATCACTACGTGGCCCATCCCGGCGGCAGCCCGTTCAACGTGGCGATCGGGCTGGCCCGGCTCGGCCAACCGGTGCGGCTGGTCGCCCGGCTGGCCCAGGACGGCTTCGGCCGGCAGTTGCGCTCGCACGCGCTGGCCAACGGGGTCGACCTGTCGCTGGCGGTGGCCGCCGCCGAACCGTCCACCCTGGCCGTGGTCAGCCTGGACGCCGACCGCAATGCCCACTACGACTTCTACCGCACCGGCACCGCCGACTGGCAGTGGACGGCCGGGGAACTCGCCCGGATCCCGGCCGATGTCGGCTGGCTGCACGCCGGGTCGCTGGCGTCCTGGATCGACCCCGGCGCGCTGGCCATCGAAGCCCGGCTGGCCGAGCTAGGGCCGGCCACCGTACTGAGCTACGACCCGAACATCCGACCCGCGCTGCTCGGCGACCACGCCGCCGCGCTGGCCCAGATCGAGCGGCTGGTCGGGCTGTCCCGGGTGGTCAAGGCCTCGGCCGAGGATCTGGCCTGGCTCTACCCGGGACGCGCCGTGGCCGATGCGCTGCGGCACTGGCAGGCACTGGGCCCGGCGGTGGTGGTGGCCACCGACGGTGGCCGGGGCGCCTGGGCGGTCGGCGACGACGGCGAGCCGGTCCGGCTGCCCGGCCGGCCGGTGACCGTGCTGGACACGGTCGGCGCCGGGGATG
>DASUAC010000198.1:0-4026 GCA_035763985.1 Jatrophihabitans sp.
CCTCGGTTCATGGTCAGCGGGTACGGGCCGTACCTGGTCGACGCGGACGGCCGGACCTATGTCGACCTGGTGGCGTCCTGGGGGCCGATGATCCTCGGCCACGCCCATCCGGACGTGGTGGAGGCGGTGCAGCGGGCGTCCGCCGCCGGGCTGTCGTTCGGCACCCCGACCGAGGGTGAGATCGCGCTGGCCGAGGAGATCGTGGCCCGGGTCGAGCCGGTCGAGCAGGTACGGCTGGTGAACTCCGGCACCGAGGCCACCATGTCGGCGATCCGGCTGGCCCGCGGCGCGACCGGCCGGGGCAAGGTGGTCAAGTTCGCCGGCTGCTACCACGGGCACGTCGACGCGCTGCTGGCCAGCGCCGGTTCCGGGGTGGTCACCTTCGGCCTGCCGGACACCCCGGGCGTCACCGGGGCGCAGGCCTCGGAGACGATCGTGCTGCCGTACAACGACATCGACGCGGTCGAACGGGCCTTCGCGGCCGACGGCGCCGAGATCGCCTGCGTGATCACCGAGGCGGCCTGCGGCAACATGGGCACCGTGCCGCCGGCCGACGGATTCAACGCCGCGCTGCGCCGGATCACCGCCGAGCACGGCGCGCTGCTGATCATGGACGAGGTGATGACCGGCTTCCGGGTGTCGCCGGCCGGCTGGTACGGCCTGGATCCGGTGCCGGCCGATCTTTACACCTTCGGCAAGGTGATGTCCGGTGGCCTGCCGGCGGCGGCGTTCGGTGGCCGGCGGGAGGTGATGAGCCTGCTCGCCCCGGCCGGGCCGGTCTACCAGGCGGGCACGCTGTCCGGCAACCCGGTGGCGGTCGCGGCCGGGCTGGCCAGCCTGCGCGCCGCCGATCAGGAGATCTACGCCCGACTGGACCGGACGGCCGGGCTGATCGGCGAACTCACCACCGAAGCCCTGGCCGCCGAGGGTGTCGCGCACCGGCTGCAGTACGCCGGCAACATGTTCTCGGTGTTCTTCGGCACCGAGCCGGTCAGCAACTTCGAGCAGGCGCAGGCATCGGAGACCTTCCGGTACGGGCCGTTCTTCCACGCCATGCTGGACGCCGGGGTGTATCTGCCGCCGAGCGCGTACGAGACCTGGTTCGTCACCGCGGCGCACGACGACGACTCGATCAACCGGATCGCCGAGGCGCTGCCCACCGCCGCCAAGGCCGCCGCCGCGGCCGTGCGTCCGGCATGAGTGAAGGCATGACCGGGACCACCGTGCACCTGCTGCGGCACGGCGAGGTGCGCAATCCGGACGGGGTGCTGTACGGCCGGCTGCCCGGCTTCGGACTGTCCGAGACCGGCCTGCGGATGGCCGAGCAGGCCGCCGCGGCGCTGGCCGGCCACGACATCCGGCACCTGGTCAGCTCCCCGCTGCAGCGCGCCCAGCAGACCGCCGAACCGCTGGCCGCCGCGTTCGGCCTGCCGGTCGCCGTCGACGAGCGGCTGACCGAGGCCGCCAACGTCTTCCAGGGCAAGCGGGTGAACGGTCCGGACGGGGTGCTCAAGCAGCCGGCCAGCTGGCAGTACTACCGCAACCCGTTCCGGCCGTCCTGGGGCGAGCCGTACCGGCAGGTCGCGCTGCGGATGCACGCGGCGTTGCTCGCCGCCCGGGACCAGGCGGCCGGCCATGAGGCGGTCTGCGTCTCCCACCAGCTGCCGATCGTGTGCCTGCGCCGCTATCTCGAGGGACGTCATCTCTGGCACGATCCGCGCCACCGGCAGTGCTCGCTGGCCTCGCTGACCTCGTTCACCTTCGAGGGCGACCGGCTGGTCGGCATCGGCTATTCGGAGCCGGCCGGCCGCAGCTCGAACGCCATCGGCCGGCAGACCGGCGCCTGACCGGCACAGCGGCTGCTCAGGATCCGGGGGAGGCGTCGGTGTGGCGCGGAGCACGCCGCACACTAGAGGGGTGAATCCGCGAGCCCGCCGTGCATTGCCGGTCGTCCTGGCGCTGGCCGTCGGGCTGCTGGTCGGCTGCAGCGGCGGCAAGAACGCGGTCGACCAGAGTGCCGGCCAGCAGTGGCGGTATCCGGGCGCGAACAAGAAGGGCACGCTGACCGTGCTCGCCGACCGGAAGCCGGCCGGTCTGGTCACCGGGAACTTGATCGGCGGCGGCAGCTACCGGCTCAGCCAGGACCGCGGCAAGGTGGTGGTGCTGAACTTCTTCGCCTCCTGGTGCGCGCCGTGCCAGACCGAGACGCCGCAGTTCGACTCGATCTACCGGGCTCGCAAGGCGCAGGGCGTCCAGTTCGTCGGCCTGGACGTGAAGGATCCGAGTAAGTCCGGCGCGCAGGCGTGGTTGCAGAACAAGCAGATCAGCTTTCCGGTGGTGTACGACGAGCCGGGCAAGACCGCGCTGCAGCTGGGCGACGTGCCACTGACCGGGCTGCCGGCCACCGTGCTGATCGACCGGCAGGGCCGGGTGGCCGCCATCTATACCCAGGAGGTATTCCCGGCCGACCTGGAGCCGGTGCTGAACCAGCTGATCAGCGAGTCCTCATGAGCGGTCCTCGTGCTTAGCGGATCTGCCGTACTGGCAAGCGGATTCTCCGACACGGTGACCGACGGCTCGCTGCTGCCGGCGGCCGGGGTGGCGCTGCTGGTCGGCCTGCTGGGCTTCCTGTCGCCGTGCGTGCTGCCGCTGGTTCCGGGCTATCTGTCCTACGTCGCCGGGTTGGCCGGTGCCGACCAGCGGACCGGCCGGCAGCGCCGGATGCTGCTCGGCGCGCTGCTGTTCGTACTCGGCTTCACCGTCGTCTTCGTCGCCACCGGCGCGCTGTTCGGCAGCCTGGGCTCGGCGATCGCGGTGCATCACCAGGGCCTGGAACAGGTCTTCGGGGTGATCACCATCGGCATGGGGCTGGTCTTCCTCGGCCGGTTCGGCGTGCTGCAGCGGGAGGTGAAGCTGCACCGGCTGCCGCCGGCCGGCCTGCTCGGCGCCCCGCTGCTCGGGCTGACCTTCGGGCTGGCCTGGACGCCCTGCCTGACGCCCACCTTCGGCGCGGTGTACGCGCTGGCCGCCAGCCAGGCGACCGCGGGCCGGGGCGCGCTGCTCTCGGCGGTGTACTGCCTGGGCCTGGGGGTGCCGTTCCTGCTGGTGGCGCTCGGCCTGGGCTGGGTCAGCGGCGCGCTGCGGGTGGTCCGCCGGCACGGCCGGCTGGTCAGCCAACTGGGCGGTGCGATCCTGATCGTGATGGGCGTCCTACTGCTCACCGGCACCTGGGACCACTGGATGAACGAGTTGCGCGTGCAGTTCTCCGGCACCGGCATCGGATCCGGCCTGTGACCGGGACGCAACCGGCGCTCGGCCGGCCGCGCTGGCTGTTGCGGATGCTGTGGCGGCGGCTGACCTCGATGCGTACCGCCATCGTGCTGCTCTTCCTGCTGGCGCTGGCCGCGGTGCCCGGCTCGCTGCTCCCGCAGCGCCCGCTGAACCCGGCCAAGGTGCAGGCCTACCTGGCCGGCCACGGTGCCTGGGGCCGGTTCCTGGACCGGATCGGCGCCTTCGACGTGTTCGGTTCGTTCTGGTTCTCCGCGGTCTACCTGCTGCTGTTCGCCTCACTGATCGGCTGCCTGATCCCGCGCATCGCGGTCTATGCCCGGGCGTTGCGGGCCAAGCCGATCAACGCGCCGCGGCACCTGAGCCGGCTCGCCGAGAACGGCAGCCTGACCAGCCCGCTGAGCCCGCGCGAGGCGGCCGACCGGGCCGCCGGTGCGCTGCGGCCGCGCTGGCGGACGGTGGTCCGCGACGAGCCGGCCGGCACGCTGGCGGTCTCGGCGGAGAAGGGCTACAGCCGGGAGGCGGGCAACCTGGTCTTCCACGTCTGCCTGTTGCTGGCGCTGGCACTGGTGGC
This sequence comes from Jatrophihabitans sp., assembly GCA_035763985.1. Lineage (GTDB taxonomy): Bacteria > Actinomycetota > Actinomycetes > Mycobacteriales > Jatrophihabitantaceae > Jatrophihabitans_A. The sequence continues at coordinate 3,863 of DASUAC010000198.1, forward strand.
GCTCGGCAAGCTGAACAGCTACCAGGGCTCGATCGTCACGGTGGAGGGAACCGGCTTCTGCAACCGGCCGATCTCCTACGACACCTTCCACTCCGGCCGGCTGGTCAACGACGGGGCGCTGGCCGACTTCTGCATCGACAACCTGGACTCCTTCACCGCCAGCT
>DASUAC010000199.1:0-2857 GCA_035763985.1 Jatrophihabitans sp.
CGGCGCGGGCATGCCGAGCGCGGCGGCCAGGCCGGCCCAGGTCTCTGCCACGCTGCTCCGTTCGGCCAGGCCCTGCTGCAGGAACGCCTCCAGCGCCGGCCACAGCGCCAGCGCCTGGTCGGCCAGCGGGTTGCTGCCGGCCACGTAGGCGCCGATCTCGACCAGTTCCTTGACGTCGCGGCGCGCGGCCAGCAGTTGCCGGGCCCGCCGGACCACCTGCTGCTGCTCCGGCGTGGTCACCGCGTTGATCACCCGGGACACCGATTCCAGCACGTCGATCGAGGGAAAGTGCCCCGCGGTGGCCAACCGGCGGTCCAGCACGATGTGGCCGTCCAGGATCGACCGCGCGGTGTCGGCGACCGGTTCGTTGTGGTCCTCACCCTCCACCAGCACCGTGTACAGCCCGGTGATCGAGCCGCGCTCGCCGCCGCCGGCCCGTTCCAGGATCCGGGGCATCAGCGCGAACACCGAGGGCGGGTAGCCGCGCGAGGCCGGCGGCTCACCGGCCGACAGCCCGACCTCGCGTTGCGCGGTGGCCAGCCGGGTGACGCTGTCCATCAGCAGCAGTACGTCCTTGCCCTCGTCGCGGAACCACTCGGCGATCCGGGTCGCCACGAAGGCGGCCCGCAGCCGCACCATCGGCGGCTGGTCGGAGGTGGCGACCACCACCACGGCGTTGCGCAGTCCGTCGGCGCCGAGGTCGTTCTCCAGGAACTCCCGGACCTCCCGGCCACGTTCGCCGATCAGCGCCACCACGATGATCTCGGCGGAGGTGCCACGGGTGATCATCGACAGCAGGCTGGACTTGCCGACCCCGGAACCGGCGAAGATGCCCATCCGCTGGCCGCGGCCGACCGAGATCAGCGAGTCGATGGCACGCACCCCCAGCGGCAACGGCTGGTCCACCCGGCGGCGGCTGAGCGCGGCCGGCGGCGCCATCTCCACCGGTACGTAGTCCAGCCGGTCGGGCAGCGGGCGTCCGTCCAGCGGCTTGCCGAGCCCGTCCAGCACCCGGCCGCGCAACTGGCCACCCACGCCGACCAGCAGCGGACCGCCGGTCGAGCTGACCCGGTCGCCGTTGCCGATGCCGGCCATCTCGCCGAGCGGCAGGCAGGTGCATTCGTCGGCATCCACCGCGACCACCTCGGCCAGCAGCGGATCGCCGGAGCCTTCGATCGCGAGCAGGTCGCCGATCCGGCCGGTCAACCCGGCCACCGTCACCGAGAGGCCGACCACCCGGCTGACGTAGCCGTAGCTGACGGGCCGGGCGAGTTCGCGCAGCGCGGCCAGCCGGTGTTCGGCCCGCAGCACCACCGAGTCGCTGATCGAACGGGTCATCGGGCGTACTCCCGCAGCCGGGCCAGCGCGGCGGTCAGCCGGGCGTCGATCGAGGTCGCCGCCGCCCGGCCGAGCGCGTCGCCGGGTGCCAGCGACGGGTCGCATTCCAGGCTGATCCGTCCCGGTGCGTTCGCCTGCACCGCCGCGGCCAGCTCGATGCCGCCGGGGCCGGTCAGCGTCTCGTAGTCCTGCCGGCTGAGCCGGATGCTGACCGGCTGGTCGTCCGGCACCTGCTCCAGCACCCGGCGCAAGGCGGCCGAGGCGGCGGTCTCCGGATCGGTCAGTTGCTGCCCGAGCAGCACGGCGGCCAGTTCGATCGCGGCCGCCAGCATCCGGTCGGACAGCTCGTCGGTCACCTCGACCACCGTCTGGCGCACCTGGTCCGCCGCGGTAAGCACCGCCTGGACCGCCGATGCCACCTGCGCCGCTTGCGCCTCGGTGGCGATTGCCCTTGCCAGCTCGGCCTGTTCGGCCAGCACGGCCTGGCCGGCCGCCGCCTCGCGCAGGCCCTGCGCCCAGCCCTGGGCGTAGCCGACCGCCCGGGCCTGCCGCTGCGCCTGGGCCAGCACCTCGGCCGGGACGCCGCCGGTGAGCTCGAACTCCGAGCCGGCGACGGTGCCGGCCGCCGCGGTACTCGCCCAGTCGCCGGTGCTTGCCAATGCGCTAGGCAACGAACTCGTCCGCATCGCCGCGCGCCACGATGATCTGGCCGGACTCCTCCAGCTCGCGGATCACCCGGACCACCTCGGTCTGGGCCTCCTCGACGGCCTGCACCCGGACCGGCCCGAGCAGCTCGATCTCCTCGGCCAGGGTGGCCGCGGCCCGCTCGGACATGTTCTTCATGATCTTGGCGTGCACCGTCGGCGCGACGCCCTTGAGCGCGATCGCCAGGTTGGCCACCTCGACCTGGCGCAGCACCAGCTGCACCGCCCGGTCCTCCAGGTTGACCAGGTCCTCGAACAGGAACATCCGGCTGCGTACCTCGTCGGCCAGCTCCGGGTCGCGCTCCTCCAGGCCCTCCAGGATCAGCTTCTCGGTGCCGCGGTCGGCCCGGTTGATGATCTCCACCAGCGGCTGCACACCGCCCACCGCGGACAGGTCGGACGGCACCAGCAGGGTCGCCATCCGGCGCTCCAGGTTGGCCTCGATCTGGTGGATGATGTCCGGCGAGGTGCGGTCCATGGTGGCGATCCGGTGCGCCACCTCGGCCTGCAGGTCCGGGCCGAGGCCGGCCAGCACCTTCGAGGCGAGCGGCGCCGGTACGTGCGCGAGCACCAGGGCGATGGTCTGCGGGTGCTCGTCGGCGATGAAGTTCAGCAGCTGCCGGGCATCGGCGTGCTGCAGGAACTTGAACGGTACGTCGAACATGGTGCTGGACAGCCGATCCAGGATGGCACCGGCCCGGCTCTCCCCCAGCGCCGACATCAGCAGCGCTCGGCTCTGCTCGATGCCACCGCGGACGCCGGAACCGCCGGAGGCCTGCAACATGCCGAATTCCTTCAGCACCGCGGCCGAAACC
>DASUAC010000200.1:0-3294 GCA_035763985.1 Jatrophihabitans sp.
CAGCCGGGCCGGGGACGAATGCCCCTCGGCCACCCAGCCGTCGAGCCGGCAGCCCTCGCTGGCCGACAGGTGCTCGCAGCCGCGCGGGCATTGCACCGCGCCGTCCTCCAGATCCGGGAACGCCCAGAGCAGGTCCTGGGCGCTGACGTGCGCCAGCCCGAACGACCGGACCCCGGGCGTGTCGATCACCCAGCCGTCCAACGGTTCCGGTAGCCGCAACGCGAATACCGAGGTGGAGGTGTGCCGTCCCTTGCCGATGTCGCTGACCGCACCGGTGCTGCGGGCGGCGCCCGGCACCAGCGCGTTCACCAGCGTCGACTTGCCGACCCCGGAATGCCCGACGAACACGGTGACCTTGCCGTCCAGCAGCTGCCGGACCGGAGCCAGATCGGCGCCCCGGGAGGTCACCACGGCGGGGATGTCCAGGTCGGCATAGTTGGCCAGCACCTCGTCCGGCGAAGCCAGATCTGCCTTGGTCAACAGCAGGATCGGTTCCATGCCGGCGGTCAGCGCGGCCACCACGCAGCGGTCGATCAGGCCGTAGACCGGTGGCGGCGAGGCCAGCGAGGCCACGATCAGCAGCTGGTCGGCGTTGGCCACGATCACCCGCTCGTACGGGTCGTTGTCGTCGGCGGTACGGCGCAGCACGGTCTGCCGGTCGGAGATCCGGACGATCCGGGCCAGCGTGTCCGGCTGGCCGGACAGGTCGCCGACCACGGCCACCCGGTCGCCGACCGCGATCGACTTGCGGCCGAGTTCGCGCGCCCGCATCGCGGTCAAGAGCACCCCGGTGTCGGTGAGCAGCACGGTGAACCGTCCCCGGTCGATGGTCACCACCATCCCGGTGGCCGCGTCCGAATGTGCCGGACGTTGCTTGCTGCGGGCTCGGCTGCCGTACCGGGTCGGCCGGTTGCGGACGTCGTCCTCGTCCATCCGGCGGGTGTCCCGGCGTGCCATCAGCCGGCCTCCGTCGGGCGAGAACACGGCTGCGCCATCAGCCGGCGTCCAGCGCGGTCGTCAACTGGACTGCTCCAGCATCGCGCCCCACAGCCCGGGGAAGTCGGCCAGCGTCTTGCTGGTGCAGCCGATGTCGTCCACGGTCAGTCCGGCCACCGCCAGCCCGAGCACCGCGCCGGCCTGGGCCATCCGGTGGTCGGCGTAGGCGTGCCAGCAGCCGGGCCGCAGCGCCGCCGGCCGGATCACCAGCCCGTCCGCGGTCTCGGTCACCGCGGCGCCCAGCGCGCCGAGTTCGGAACGCAGCGCCGCCAGCCGGTCGGTCTCGTGGCCGCGGATGTGCGCCACCCCGCTGATCCGGCACTCGCCGTCGGCCAGCGCGCAGAGCGCCGCGATCACCGGCGTCAGCTCGCTGGCCTCGTGCAGGTCCGCCTGCAGCGGCCCGATCGAGCCGCTGCCCAGCACGGTCAGGCCGCGCTCGTCCATGGTCGCGGTGGCGCCCATCCGGGTGAGCAACTCGGGCAGCACCGCACCGGGCTGGCTGGTCTCGGCCGGCCAGTGCGGCACGGTCACCTCGCCGCCGGTGACCAGGGCCGCGGCCAGGAACGGCGCCGCGCTGGACAGATCCGGCTCGATCACCACATCCGGCAGGTCGAGCCTGCCCGGCGACACCCGCCAATGCCGGTCGGACAGCGTGTCCACCGTTCCGCCGGCCGCGCGCACCGCCGCCACGGTCATCTGCACGTGCGGCAGCGACGGCAACTCGAGCCCGACGTGCCGCAGGTCGACCCCGGCGTCGAACCGGGAGCCGGCAAGCAGCAGCGCCGAGACGAACTGCGAGGACGCGGAGAAGTCCAGCTCGACCGGCCCGCCCCCCAGGCCACCGGCGCCGTGCACGGTGAACGGCAGCCGGCCGGTGCCGTCGTCGGTGATCCGGGCGCCGGCCTGCCGCAGCGCCTCGAGCAGCGTGCCCATCGGCCGCAGCCGGGCAGCCGGGTCGCCGTCGAAGCTGCTATCGCCCTCGGCCAGCGCGGCCAGCGGCGGCACGAACCGCATCACCGTGCCGGCCAGCCCGCAGTCCACCGCACCGGCCCGCAGCGGCGCCGGCTGGACCAGGAGATCCGGGCCGTCCTCGGTCACCGGAACGCCGAGCGCGGCCAGCGCCGAGATCATCAGCCGGCTGTCCCGGGCGATCAGCGGCGCGCCGATCCGGGTCGGTGACTCGGACAGCGCGGCCAGCACCAGCGCTCGGTTGGTCTGCGACTTCGAGCCGGGCAGCGTCACCACGGCCGCCAGCCGGCCGGCCGCCGCCGGGGCCGGCCAGGGCTGGTCCGCTTCGGTCACCGCAACAGCGTATGACGGCGGCAGCGCGGGCCTTGGACGCAGCCCGTTGTCGTGGCTGGCCGGTAGCGTCATGGCCATGTGCGGTCGCTACGTCTCGGTCAAGTCCACCGCGAACCTGCTGGACGAGTTCGACGCCGTCGATGAAACCGACGGCGCCAGCACCAAGTCCGGCTACAACGTCGCGCCGACCACCGGAATCCGGATCGTGGTGAACCGGGTGCCGCACGGCGCGCCGGAGGAGGAGACCGAGCCGGTCAAGCAACTTCGGCTGGCCCGGTGGGGGCTGGTGCCGTCCTGGGCGAAGGATCTGTCGGTCGGCAACCGGATGTTCAACGCGCGCGCCGAGTCGGTGCCGGAGAAGTCGGCGTTCAGCAGGGCGTTCGCCCGCCGCCGCTGCCTGGTGCCGGCCGACGGCTGGTACGAGTGGCAGAAGATCACCGACGCCGAGGGCAAGCCGGGCAAGCAGGCGTACCTGATGATCCCGCGGGACGGGCACTCGCTCGCCTTCGCCGGGCTGTACGAGTTCTGGCGGCCGAAGGACGATCCCGAGGCGGACTGGCTGACCTCGGTGACCATCCTGACCGCCGCCGCGCAGGGCGAGCTGGCCGAGATCCACGACCGGATGCCGCTGGTGCTGGCCCGCGACGACTGGGCCCGCTGGCTGGATCCGGCGCAGGACGGCCCGACGGCGCTGCTCCGGCCACAGGACGAGGTGCTGCGCGAGTCGCTCGAGCTGCGCCCGGTGTCGTCGAAGGTGAACAGCGTGTCCAACAACGGCCCGGAACTGCTCGAACGTGCCGAGCCGGATCCAGCCGCGCAGGCGCTGTTCTAGCCGATGCCCGCCGTCCGTCCGGCCAGGACCGACCAGCTGGAGATCGCCACCGGAGTCGGTACGGCACGGGTCGACCTGGACCGGGTGGCCGGCGCACCGGCCGTGCTGGTGATCGGCCATGGCGCCGGTGGCAGCGTCGAGTCGGCCGATCTGCTCTCGGTACG
>DASUAC010000201.1:0-3641 GCA_035763985.1 Jatrophihabitans sp.
ACCGGTGGCGGCACCACCCCGCTCGGTGAGGTCGTGGCCCAGTACCGGGTCTATGTCGCCGGCAAGCTGGACGACCTGACCGCCGAGGTGGCCAAGCTGCGCGCGGCGGTGCAGGCCGGCACCCGGACCGCGGCGCGGCGGCGCTGGCTGGCCGCGCAGTTCAGCTGGCAGCAGATCGGCGCCGCCTACGGCAGCTTCGGTTCAGCCGGCACCGCGATCAGCGGGCTGGCGAACGGGTTGCCCGGTGGCGTGGCCGATCCGGGTTTCACCGGCCTGCACCGGATCGAGTGGGGCCTGTACCACGACGAGCCGATGCCCCGGCTGCTGTCGCACGTTTCCCGGCTGGCCGCCGACGTGGCCGCACTGCGGGCCGGCTTCGACAAGCTGGAGATCGTACCGACCGACATGCCGATCCGCTGCCATGAGATCCTCGAGGACGCGCTGCGCGATCACCTGTCCGGGCAGGACGACTACGGCTCCGGCATGGCCTATGCGCTGACCTCGGCGGACGTACTCGGCACCCGGGTGGTGCTGGAGGAGCTCAGACCGCTGATCCCGACGCCGGTGCTCGGGCACAACGCCTATGACCTGTCCACGGCCGCCCTCGACGTGCTGGACGAGGCGCTGAACGCGACCAAGGTGCATCACGACTGGCCGGACTACCGGACGCTGACCAAGCATCAGCGGCAGCCGGTGAACGCCGCGATCGGCGGCGCGCTGGAGAACCTGTACCTGGTGCCCTTCGTCCTCGGCAAGGTCCAGTGACACTCCGGCCTGCCGCTCCCCTGTCGACCACCCGCCTTCCGGAGACGCCCCGATGAGCATCAACCGACGTACCTTCCTGCGCGGTGCGGGCCTCGGCACGGCGCTGGCCGCGGCCGGCACGCTTGGCGCCACGCAGGCCGAGCCGGCCGTCGCCGCGGACCGCGGGCCGGTGGATCCGACCACCATCGCAGTGCCGTTCCTGGGCGCCAACCAGGCCGGCATCTACCGGCCGGAAGTGCTGCAGCCAGCGGCGTGCTTCGCCTCGTTCCGGGTGCTGTCCCGCAACGCCGACGAGTTGCGGGGCCTGCTGCAGACGCTGACCAACCGGATCTCCTCGCTCAGCGAGGGCTCGCTGTTGAACGGCACCCCACCGCGCGAGACGGAGGTGCCCAGCAGCGACAGCGGGGTGCTCGGCGTGGCGGCGCCACCGGACCAGCTGACCGTGACGCTGGGCCTGGGCAGCGGGCTGTTCACCGACAGGTTCGGCCTGGCCGACAAGAAGCCACGCGGGCTGGCCCCGATGCGGGTCTTCCCCACCGACACCCCGGATCCGGACTGGACCGGTGGCGACCTGATCCTGCAGCTGTGCTCGCTGTCGCCGGACGCCGTGCACCACGCGCTGCGCGACCTCACCCGGGCCACTCGCAGCCAACTGCAGCTGGAATGGAAGATCACCGGCTTCCACTCCGGGCCGCGACCGACCGGCGCGCCGCGCAACCTGTTCGGCTACAAGGACGGCATCGTCAACCCGGCCGAGGACGAGAACCTGGTGTGGATCACGCCGGATTCCGGACAGCCGGCCTGGGCGGTCGGCGGCACCTTCATGGTGGTCCGGCTGATCCGGATGCTGGTGGAGTTCTGGGATCGGATCGGGATTCCCGAGCAGAACGCAATCATCGGCCGCAACCGCGACAACGGCGCGCCGCTGGACGGGGCGGATGAGACCGACCTCCCTGACTACGCCGCCGACCCGGACGGCAAACTGATCCCGCTGGACGCCCATATCCGGCTGGCCAACCCGCGCACGCCGGAGACCGACCGCAGCCGGATCCTGCGCCGTGGCTACAACTACGAGCTGGCCGGGATGGACCGCAACGGCAACAGCGAGACCGGCCTGATCTTCTGCAGCTTCCAGCAGGACATCCAGGACCAGTTCGAGGCCACCCAACTGCGGCTGCTGAACGAGCCGATGACCGACTACATCCAGCCGTTCGGCGGTGGCTACTTCATCGTGCTGCCCGGCGTGCCGGACTTCGGCGGCTACCTCGGCGACACGCTGTTCGGCTGAGCCGCAAGCCTATCGGCAGGGATCGGCTGTGCGGCGACGCTCGTTGAGTGGGTGCTGAGTTGCGTCGGGCGGTTCGACGGGGAGTGTCGTAGGGGGCTAGTAGCGGAGGTGGGTTGCGGCTTCTCTGAGCGAGATTAGCCTTTGATTTGTTGGCTAACCTCCGTTGACGCTCACCGCCTGACGACGGTAGAACCGAACGCATGGACGACTGGCCGGACGGGCTGACCGACTCCGAACTGCTCGCCTGCGCGGTTGCCGAGCATCCGGCCTTCCGCACCGGTGCCGAGCTGGACCGGATCGACCCGGCTGGGTCGTCGGCCGGTGAGCGGGTGGATCTGCTGGCGGTGCTGGAGGAGCAACGGCGCTGGCTCGACGTCGCCCAGCTGCGGCTGCTGGCCGCGATGCAGGCCGGCGACTCCACTGAACTCGGGTTGGGTCAGGAGGTGGTGTCGCTGGCCTTGCAGCTGCCGCTGCGCACCGCCCCAACCAAGCTCGCCCAAGCGACCACGCTGGTCACCGAGTTGCCCCGTACGCTGGCCGCGGTGTCGGCCGGGTCGATCTCGGCCGCGCACGCCGACGTGCTGGCCGAGGCGGTCTGGCGGCTGCCCGCCGATCCCGCGCTGCCCGCCGCGTTGGAGGACACGGTGCTGCCGCCGGTACTGGCCGCCGGCTGCGTGACCGTGCCCCAGCTGCGCCGCCGGGTCCGCCGCGCCGTGCTCGCCCTGGACCCGGCCACGGCCGAGGCCCGGCACCAGCGGGCGGTGACCGAGCGGCGGGTGGAATACCACCCCGGTGAGGACGGCATGGCCAGCCTGACCGTCTTCCTCGCCGCACCGGAGGCGCAGCTGCTCTACAGCCGGCTCACCACCGCCACCGGCCTACTCCCCACCCAGGACCCGCGCACCCTCGACCAACAACGCGCCGACCTGTTCGTGGATGCGGTGCTGTCCGCCCTGCCGCCCGATGCGTTGCCGACCGTGCAAGGCCGCCGACCCGCGATCCAGGTCGTGGTCTGCGCGGACACTCCTCCGGCACCTGGCGCCGGCTGCTCACCGACCCCGACACCGGCGCACTGCTCGACCTCAGCCCACACCGCTACCGCCCACCCCAACGACTGCGCGAATACACAGCCACCCGCAACGACACCTGCGTCTTTCCCACCTGCCAACAACCGGCCTACCGCTGCGAACCCGACCACACCGTGCCGTTCAACCACGGCGGGCGCACCCGGCGGGACAACCTCGCCGCCACCTGCCGACGCCACAACCGAGCCAAGACCACCGGCACCGGCTGGACCTACCGCCACAACCCCAACGCCAGCCACACCTGGACCACCCCCACCGGCCACCACTACACCAACCCCGCAACCAGAGCCTGGACGGCAACGAGCGATCAAGCGGCCCCCACCGGCCGACAAGCGCGGGCCCGGCCGCAGAACGAAGACAACCCGCCACCGTTCTGATCACAAGGGCAAGACAGGAAGGACCACGGCAAGGCGGAGGTCGGATGGACCGCGAGCGTAACGACGCCCTTGCTCACAGCGAACCAGACACTCGGCTGAGAGACGACCTACGCCCAGCCAGCCACG
>DASUAC010000202.1:0-7553 GCA_035763985.1 Jatrophihabitans sp.
AGCGACGTCGAGTTGGCACCGGACGGGCCCAGCGCGGTGTTCAGGGTGTTCAGCGCCGAGTAGATGTCGTCCAGCTCCACCGGCGAGGCGGTCTGGTTCTGCCCGATCGTGGCGTGATCGGCCAGCACCGGACAGCTCGAGTTGCAGGAGGCCATGTCCAGCAACTGCACGTACCGGTCGGAGACCAGCGACGGCGGGATGATGGCCGCCCGCACCACCTTGGCGTCCGGCGGGTAGGCCGGCAGGTCGATCTTGCGGTCGTACCTCATGGTGACCAGCACGCCGTCGCCGTCCGGCTTCACCTTGGTGATCCGGCCGATGGCCACCCCGTGCAGCCGCACCGTGGAGCCGGGATACAACCCGATCGCCCGGTCGAACCGGGCCGTGACGGTCTTGGTCGGGCCGGGCAGCAGCAGGAACACCGCCGCGCCGATCACGATGGCCGCGACGATGGCCACCAGGATCAGCTGGGACACCCGCTTGGGCAGCGTGCGGATCATTGGCCCACCCCGGTCAGGGTGCCGAACAGGCCGCCGGCGGACAGGTTCTGCACGTAGGTGTCGAACCACCGGCCGTTGCCCAGGGTGTTGGCGAAGACCCGGTAGAACGGCGCCAGCAGGGTCAGCCCGCGATCGAGGTTGTCCAGGTTCTTGGTGAGGATATTCAGCACGCCGTGCAACTGGTCCAGCGCCGGCTGCAAGGTCTTCTGGTTGTCGGCGACCAGGCCGGAGATCTGCAAGGCCAGCGCGGAGGTGTTCAGGAACAGCGTCCGGATCGCCTCCTTGCGCTGGTTCAACTCGTCCAGCAGCAGGTTGCCGTCGGTGATCAGCTTGCTGATCTGGGCGTCCTGGTCGGCCAGCACGCCGGTCACGTCGTTGGCCCGGGCCAGCAGGGTGCGCAGCGCCTGGTCCCGGGACGCGATGGTGGTGGACAGCCGGGACAGCCCCTGCAGGGTGCTGCGCACACTGGCCGGGGTGTCGGCGAAGGTCTGCGCCAGGGTCTCCAGCGACTTGCCCAGCTGGCTGGTGTCGATCGCGCCGACGGTCTTGGTCAGGTCGGAGAAGGCCGGGTAGATGTCGTACGGGGTGAGCGTCCGGTTCAGCGGGATCGTCGAACCCGGCCGCTGCTCCTTGGTGCCGGCCGGATCCAGCTCCAGGTACTTACGGCCGAGCACCGTCTTGATCTTGATGATCGCCTGGGTCTGGTCACCGACGAAGGCGTGCTTGATCCGGAAGCTGACCTTGACGTCCTTGCCGTTCGGCCCGTCCAGGCCGACCCCGGTCACGGTGCCGACCTTGACGCCGGCGATCCGCACCTCGTCGTTGGGCAGCAGGCCGGACGCCTCGGAGAAGATCGCCGAGTACGGGGTGCCGCCGCCGATGATCGGCAGCTTGGCGGCGTTGAAGGCGGCCCAGAGCAGCACCGCGATCACCACCAGGCCGATCGCGCCGATGGTGGTCGGATTGCGGGAGGCGAACGAACGCCCGCGCGGTGCCCGCTTCAGCCCGCTAGCCATCGGCGCGCCCCGTCTGCCGTCGCGCGCCCGTCGCTATCGGTTGCACCGTCGTCATCGGTTGCACCGTCGTCATCGGTTGCACCCTGGTCATCAGTTGCACCGTGCCGGCGGGAAGATCGAACTGGGGCTGAGCGTGACGTTGCCGGGCAGCGTCACCGTGCCACCGATCGAGCAGAGGTAGAAGTTGAACCAGGAACCGTAGGTGGCGGTGCGGGTCAGCGTGGCCACCTTGTTCGGCAGGCGCTGCAGCACCCCGTCGATGATGCCGCTGCCGGCGTTCAGGGTGCGGGCCAGCCCGGTCAGGTCCACCACGTCCTGCTTCAGCTGCGGCCGGGACTGCTCCAGCATGCCGGCGGTGGCCGAGGTGAGGTTGTTGATGCCGGTGATCGAGTCGCCGATGGTGGTCCGGTCGGCCGCCAGCCCGGACACCCAGCGCTGCAGTTGGCCGATCAACTCGGCCAGCTTGGTGTCGCGCTGGCCCACCGTGTCGAGCACCGAGGACAGGTTGTCGATCAGGTCGCCGATGACCTTGTCCTTGTCCGCGACCGCCGAGGTCAGCTCCGCGGTCTGCTGCATCAGGTTCTCGACCGTGCCGCCTTCGCCTTGCAGCGTCTGGATGATCTCCATCGACAGGTCGTTGATCTCGGAGGTGTCCAGCCCGACGAACAGCGGCTTGAAGCCGGCGAACAGGGTGGACAGGTCCAGCGCGTCCTGGGTCTGGCTGAGCGGAATGGTGGACTTCGGCTTCAGCGTCGTCTGCGCCACCCCGGGAATCTCGGTGCCTTCCTCCAGCGCCAGGTAGCGCTGGCCGACCAGGTTGCGGAACCGGAGCATGGCCCGCGACCAGCTGGTCAGGCTCCGGTCGGTGGACAGGCTGAAGCTCACCTTGGCCACGAACGGCGCGTTGGCCGGATCCGGCGTACCGGGCTCCCGGACCAGCGAGATCCCCTTGATCGCGCCGACCCGGACGCCGGACACCCGCACGTCGTCCCCGGCCAGCAGACCCGTCGCGTCGTGGAACAGCGCGTAGTAGGTGTTGGTCTTGCCGTAGCCGGCGTTGGTGATGGTGGCGGCCAGCACGTAGGTCGCCATCGCGGTCACCACTAGGAACGCGACCAGCTTGATCAGCGGAGCCAGCAGACCTCTCATCTCATCGCTCGCTCACTGCCGATCCCCCGGGTCATGACGCACCCACCGTGCTGCCGCGCAACAGCGGCCCGGCCAGCAGCGCGGCGATGGCCGGCACGTTGGCCGGATCGTCGCCGTACTGGCCGGACAGCAGCGCGTCGATCAACCGGGTCTCGGCGGGCGAGCCGACGCCGGCGGTGTTCGCGGCGCCGTCGCCGTACGCGGCCCGGTTCGCGGTCGGCTGCCTGGGCAACGCCGGCGGCGGGTTGTACGCCGCGCCGTCGCCGTCCGAAGCCGGGAAGGCCACGCCGGGGAACGGCACCTGCGGCTGCGGCAGGCCGAAGCAGTGCGGGCCGCGCAGGCTCGGGGCGGTGATGTAGCGAGGCTCCTCGCCGTGCACGTACTTGGGCCGGGCCTTCACGAATTCCAGGGTGATGTGCAGGCCGGGCTGGGCGCCGCCGAAGGTCTGCTCGATCCGCGGCTCCAGCGCGGCGAAGCCCTCGGCCATGCACGGGTATTCCGGGGAGTAGTGGGCCAGCAGCGCCAGGATCTTGGCCGAGGACGCCGACACCTGGATCAGGTAGTCGCCGTTGACGTTGAGGAACTCGTCCAGGGTGTCCGAGGTCGCGGTGGCGGTGCTCAGCAGTTGCTGCAGCGCCTCCGGCCGGCGGGTGATGGTGGCCGAGGTGGTCTGCAGGTTGTCCAGGCTGGCCAGCAGATCCGGCGCGGCGTCGTTGTACAGCAGCGCCACCTTGCCCAGCTTGTCGATGTCGTCGGCCAGTTCCGGCACCTTCGGGTTGAACTTGGTCAGGTAGTCCGCCAACGAGGCGAGGTTGTCGCCGAGTTGCTTGCCCCGGCCCTGCAGGGCGGTGGCCAGCGCGGTCAGGGTGACCTTCAGATCCTCCGGATGCAGCGCCAGCAGCACCGGATACAGGTCGTCCAGCACCCGTTCCACCTCGATCGCGTCCTTGCCGCTGGAGATGGTGTCGCCGGCCTTGATGGGTTCGGCGGCCGGTCCGCTGAGGTCGGTGGGCACCTGCAGCGCGACGTACCGCTCGCCGAACAGGGTCTTGGGCAGCAGCAGCGCGGTCACCCCGGCCGGGATCAGCTTGGCCCGGCCCGGGTCCAGCGCCAACCTGACCCGGGCCCGGGTCTCCGGCTGCTGGCCGTCCGCGGCCGGCACGTTGTAGGTGGAGATCGAGCGGACGCTGCCCACCACGATGCCGCGCAGCTTGACGTCGGACTGCGGCAGCAGCTGGGCGCCGGTGTGGTCGGTGTCCAGGGTGACCATGGTGACCGGGGTGAACACCTGCCGGTACGCGGCCACCGACAGGCTGACCAGGCCGGCCAGCACGGCCAGGAACAGCAGCCCGTAGCCCCGGGCCCGCCATTTCGCCCAGCCGGACTCACGCGCCATGGTTCACCCCGCGATCCGGACGGTGGTGGTGGCGCCCCAGATGGCCAGGGACAGGAAGAAGTCGACCACGTTGATCGCCACGATCGCGGTACGCACCGCCCGGCCGACCGCCACCCCGACGCCGGCCGGGCCGCCCTTGGCGGTGTAGCCGTAATAGCAGTGCGTCATCACGATCACCACCGCGAAGACCAGCACCTTGAAGAACGACCAGAGCACGTCGGTGGCCGGCAGGAACAGCCGGAAGTAGTGGTCGTACGTTCCGGTGGACTGGCCGTAGTAGGCGGTGGCGATGGTCCGGGTGGCCAGGTAGGAGCAGAGCAGGCCGATCACGTACAGCGGGATCACCGCGATGAAGCCCGCGATCAGCCGGGCGGTGACCAGGAACGGCAGGGACGGCACGGCCATCACCTCGAGCGCGTCGATCTCCTCCGAGATCCGCATCGCGCCCAGCTGGGCGGTGAACCCGCAGCCCACGGTGGCCGACAGCGCCAGCCCGGCGACCAGCGGCGCGATCTCGCGGGTGTTGAAATAGGCGGAGATGAAGCCGGTGAACGCGCCGGTGCCGAGCTGGTTGAGCGCCGCGTAGCCCTGCAGGCCCACCTCGGTGCCGGTGAAGAACGACAGGAACGCGATCACGCCCACCGTGCCGCCGATCACCGCCAGCGCGCCGGTGCCGAAGGTGACCTCGGCCAGCAGCCGGAGCACCTCCTTCTTGTACCGGCGCAGCGTGCGCGGGGTCCAGGCCAGCGCCTTGACGTAGAACGCCAACTGGCCGCCGAGGTCGTCCAGTGCCGCCACCGGCCGGCCCGCGGTCCGGCGCACCGCCGCCAGCGCGTCAGCCATGCCGGACACCTCGTACCGTCATGCCGCTCACGATCCCTTCGGCGGCACGACCTGGAAGTACACCGCCGTGAGCACGAAGTTGACGAAGAACAGCAGCAGGAAGGTGATCACCACCGATTGGTTCACCGCGTCACCGACGCCCTTCGGGCCGCCGCCGGCGTTCAGCCCCTTGTAGGAGGCCACCACCGCCGCGATCAGCCCGAAGATGACCGCCTTCAGCTCGCCGGCGTACAGGTCCGGCAGCTGGGCCAGCGCCGAGAAGCTGGCCAGGTACGCACCGGGCGTGCCGCCCTGCAGCACCACGTTGAAGAAGTAGCCGCCGGCCACCCCGACCACGCTGACCAGGCCGTTCAGGGCGGCGGCGACCAGCATGCAGGCCAGCACCCGGGGCACCACCAGCCGCTGCACCGGCGAGATGCCGAGCACCTCCATGGCGTCGATCTCGTCGCGGATCTTGCGGCTGCCCAGATCCGCGCAGATCGCCGAACCGCCGGCGCCGGCGATCAGCAGCGCGCACACGATCGGGCTGGCCTCGCGGATCACCGCCAGCACCGAGGCAGCCCCGGTGAACGACTGGGCACCCAGCTGCCGGGTCAGCGAGCCGAGCTGCAGCGCGATCACCGCGCCGAACGGGATGGCCACCAGCGCCGTCGGCAGGATCGTGACGCTGGCGACGAACCAGGCCTGCTGCACGAACTCCCGGCCCTGGAACGGCCGGCGGAAGGTCAGCCGGACCACGTCCAGGAAGAGCGCGAACAGCCGGCCGGTCTGGCTGATGCCCGCGGTGATCGAGAACGAGCTCATTCGCCGCTCCGGTCATACTCGGCCGTCCGGCCGACTTGGGGCGTCCGGCCGACTTGGGGCGCCGGGTCGGCTCCGTCCGTTCCGTCGACGGCACGCCCGTCCCAGCCCGGACGATCGGCCCCGGACAGGCCGGCGCCGGTCGACCACCGCGAATCGGCCGACGGGCCCAGGGACTTCTTGATCGCAGCCTGGGCCGGGGCCGGCAGCGTGTGCAGCATCTCCAGCACCCGCTGCTGCCGCCGGGCGGCTGCCTTGCGCTCCGGCAACCCGTCCGACGGCTGCAGCTGGGGCGGCACGCCGCCACCGGTGGCGCCCTTCGGCCCGGTGCCGGCGGCCGGCGGCTCGTCGGAGAGCGAGGCCAGCTCGGCAGCCACCTGGCCGGCGTCCTTCTCCTCCGACATGCCGATCGGGCCTTCCTTGCGGCCGTTCAGGAACTGCTTGACCACCGGCTCCTCGGAGGTGAGCAGCACCTCCCGGGGGCCGAACATCACCAGCTCCCGGCGGAACAGCAGGCCGAGGTTGTCCGGCACCGTACGCGCGGTGCCGATGTCGTGGGTGACGATGAGAAAGGTGGAGTCGGTCTGGGCGTTGAGGTCGACGATCAGCTGGTTCAGGTAGGCCACCCGGACCGGGTCCAGGCCGGAGTCCGGCTCGTCGAACAGGATGATCTCGGGGTTCAGCACCAGCGCCCGGGCCAGCCCGGCCCGCTTGCGCATGCCGCCGGAGATCTCGCCGGGCAGCTTCTTCTCGGTGCCCTCCAAGCCGACCATCTCGAGCTTCTCGGTGACGATCTGCTTGATCTCGGACTCGCTCTTGCGGGTGTGTTCGCGCAGCGGGAAGGCGATGTTGTCATAGAGGTTCATCGAGCCGAACAGCGCGCCGTCCTGGAACAGCACGCCGAACAGCTTGCGGGTCTCGTACAGCTGGTGCTCGCTGCACCGGGCCAGATTGACGTCCCGGATGAAGATCGAGCCATGATCGGGCTTGAGCAGGCCGACCAGGGTCTTGAGGAACACCGACTTCCCGGTGCCGGACGGCCCGAGCATCACGCTGATCTCGCCGGGCGGCAGGGTCAGGGTGACGTCGCGCCAGATGACCTGCCTGCCGAAGGACTTGGTTAGTCCGTCGACGGTCACCTCGACACCCATGTGGCTCCTCCCGCGATGACACCGTTGTTCCCCGAGAGGGCGTCGCCAATTCACGCGGACGAACGGCGCTGCCGGATCCAACGAATGCCCCGCCGTCCGGTTACCGGCTGGTAAACGAGCGGGCCAGGCTAAACGCGAACCTTAGTACGCATGAATCGGTCGCGGCAGCCGGGGCCGGACGTTCCGGGCCACGGTCGCGGCGGCCCGGACTCAGCGAATCGAGATCGCCGGCGGCCGCAGCCGGGCACAGCGGGGCATGCCCTGTTCGTCGGTGAGCGCGACGTCGACGGTGACCTCGTCCGCGTCCGGCGGCAGGTCGGCCAGCATCAGCTTCGCGCGGCGGAACATGGTGAAGCGGCCGTCCTCGACGGTTCCCCAGGTGAGGTAGACGAACCGGCCGCCCTTCCGGCCGTGCACGGCCGGCCCGTGAAAGTCGCCGTCGTCGGTACGAAGCTCGGCGACCCATTCGGCGGTGGCCACGTCGGCCGGGACGAGCCCGGTCGGCTCGCTGCGCACCTGCAGCCCGACGTGGCTGTTGGGGTAGCCGCCACAGGTCAGCCCGGGGAACCGATGGCCGCGGATGACCAACCGCATGGCGTGAGCGTAATCCCGGCTGCCGGTCCCCGGCTGCTGAACCGGCTCGCGCCGGTGCGGCGTCGCCCGCCCCGGCTGCTGAACCGGGTCGCGCCGGTGCGGC
>DASUAC010000203.1:0-2774 GCA_035763985.1 Jatrophihabitans sp.
CATCGCGGCACCGCCGCCTTCGCCGACGCGGCCGGTCGCACCGGCACGATCGACGTACGGGCGGCCAAGCGAAGCTTCGTGGCGTCCGGCGCCGAGGCGGTGTTCGCGGTCGCGCTGCGCGAGACGGTGGTCCGGGTGGTACGCCGGGCGTTGGCCGACGCCGGCCTGGCCGGCACCGATGACCGGGTACGCTTCCTCGCCCTCCCCCGGCTCGGCACCGGCACGCTGGCCGAATTCTTCGCCCCGGCCGTCGAGGACCTCGGGATGCCGCAGCTGGAAACACTGGATCTCGGCCGCAACACCGGACACCTGGGTGCCGGCGACTCGGCGGCCAACCTGGCCGAGTTGCACGCCGGCAACCGGCTCGGCTCGGGCGAGGTGGCCTTGCTGCTCAGCCTCGGTGGTGGCTTCAGCTGGTCCTGCATCGCGGTCGCGGCCGAATGAGCAGCGCCGTGATGAGCAGCGCCGTCATGAGCACCCCCGCCGTCACGGGTAACGCCGTCATGAGCACCCCCGCCGTCACGGGTAGCGCCGTGATGAGAACAGCGCCATATTGCCGCGAAACGCCCGTATCGTCATACTTATCGGCTCTCGCCTGCGGGTCCACCCCGCCCGTCAACCCGCGCCGTCCAGGAGGATTCCGGTGGTAGCCAGCAACAACGTCATCGTCGTCGGGGCCGGTGTGATCGGGCTGAGCACGGCCATCTGCCTGGCCGAGGCGGGCGCCTCGGTCCGGGTCCGGGCCAGCGCGCCGCCCGCCGAGAGCACCTCCGCGGTGGCCGGTGCGATCATCGCCGGCCCGGTGACGATCGAACCGGTCGAGGAGGCCGCCCGGTGGAACCGGATCAGCCTGGACGAGTTCACCGCGCTGGCCGATCGGCCCGGCACCGGGGTTCGGCTGGCGCGCGGCCGGATGGTGCTGGCCTCCGGCGCCGGCATTCCGGACTGGGCCCGGGCGCTGGCCGGCTTCGCGCCGTGCACGCCGGCCGAACACGCCGGCTACCCGGTCGCGTTCTGGCTGGACTCGCCGATCGTGGACATGCCGCGCTACCTGGATTACCTGGCCGGACGGTTCGCCGCGGCCGGTGGCGAGCTGGAGATCCGGCCGGTGACCGCGCTGGCCGAGTTGGCCGGCGAGGCGCCCGTGGTGGTGAACTGCACCGGTCTCGGCGCGGGCCGGCTGACCGGCGACGAGCAGGTCAAACCGGTACGCGGCCAGCACGTCATCGTCCGCAACCCGGGCCTGACCGAGTTCTTCTACGAGCAGGGGCCGGGGCCGATGATCACCAACTACCTGCCGCACGGTGAGCGGCTGGTGCTCGGCGGCACGATCAACCGGGGCGATGCCGGCATGGTCCCGGACGCCGAGCAGCGGGACGAGATCCTGCGCCGGTGTGCCGAGGTGGAGCCGCGGCTGGCCGGGACTGAGGTCCTTGGCGTCGAGGTCGGCCTGCGGCCCGGACGGCCCCGGATCCGGTTGGCGGAGGAGCAGCTGGACGGGCTGCGGGTGATCCACAACTACGGCCACGGCGGGGTCGGCGTCGGCATGTCGTGGGGATGTGCCCGCGAGGTGGCCGGACTGGTGCTCGGCGCCGCGGTGTCCGGGCCGGCCTGAGCCTTCCGCCATGTCGCGGCCGCAGCGGGAACCGCCGGTGCTGGGCACCCTGTGCGCCGGCTTCTTCCTGATCGACTTCGACCTGGTGGTGATCAACCCGCTGCTGCTGCCGATCTCGCACCACTTCGGGGTCAGCCTGGGCGCGGCCACCTTCGCGCTGACCGGATACCTGCTGCTGTTCGGCATCATGCAGCCGGTGCACGGGATCGTCTCCGATGCCATCGGCCGGATCCGGGTGCTGCGGCTGGCGCTGCTCGGGCTGGCCGGCGGCAACCTGATCGCGGCGCTGGCACCGAACCTGGCGGTGCTGATCGCCGGCCGGGCGGTTGCCGGTGCGTTCGGCGCCGCCATCATCCCGGTGACCATGGCCTATGTCGGTGACCGGATCGCGGCGCCGAATCGCCAGCGCACCATGGCCGTCCTGATGTCGTGCAGCGCGCTGGGCGCGGCCGCGGCAACCATCTGCGCCGGGGTGCTGACCGACCTGGTGAGCTGGCGGCCGGCGATCGGCCTGGTGGCGGTGGCCGCCCCGGTGCTCGCCGCGCGGTACGGCCGGCTGCCGGAGGCCGGGCCTGCCGATTGGGCCCACCAGCCCAGCGCGGTCAGCCGGATCCACCGGGTGCTCGGCGAGGGCTGGCTGCGGTTCCTGATCGGCTTCACCTTCGTCGAGGGTGCGGCGATGGTCGGTTTCTTCAACTTCTTCAACGCCGCGCTGCAGGTGCACGGCAAGAGCATCCTGGTCGCCGGCCTGGTCACCAGCAGCTACGGGCTGGCCGCGGTCACCGGGGGGTTGGCCGTACGGCTGCTGGACACCCGGTTGTCCGGCACCGCGATGTTCGGCGGCGGCATGACGCTGCTGCTGCTCGGTTATCTGGTCGCGGCCGGCGGTCAGGGCATCGGCGCCATCCTGCTGGCCAGCGTGCTGGCCGGCTCGGCGCTCGCGGTCGCCCAGTCCGCGCTGCAGGCCTGGGTGCTGGCGGCCACCCCGCCGGAGGTGCGCGGCACGGCGGCGTCGCTGATCGCCTGCTCGGTGTTCACCGGCGCCGCGGTGAGCACCGCCGTGGTCGGCGGCCTGGCCGGCCACGGCGACTTCGGCACGCTGTTCGGGGTGGCCGCGGTGGTCACTCTTGTGGTTGCGGTCGTCGGCACGCTGGCCCGG
>DASUAC010000204.1:0-14773 GCA_035763985.1 Jatrophihabitans sp.
AAGGTACTCGGCCGGTTCCGGCGGCAGCGGTGCGAGCGGCATGATGCGCAGCATGCTGACCGACACCGAACGCCGCGCGCTGGACGCCCTGGACGAGACCGCGCTGGCGCAGACCCTGCTGGAACTGCTCGCGGTACCGAGCATCACCGGCAGCGCGGCCGAGACCGAACTGCTGCACACGCTGGCCGTCCGGGCGGAGCGGCTCGGGCTCGAGGTGGACCTGTGGCAGGACGACCTGGCCGAGCTGCGTGCCGATCCGGACTATCCCGGTACCGAGGCCGAACGGGATGAGCTCTGGGGGCTGGTGGCCGGCACCGAGCAACGGGACGGGCCGACCGTGATCCTGCAGGGCCACGTGGATGTGGTGCCGCCCGGCGACCGCGCGGCCTGGTCGGCCGATCCGTTCTCGCCTGTGTTGGACGGCGATGTCGTGCACGGCCGCGGTGCCTGTGACATGAAGGCCGGGGTGGCGGCGAACCTGGCCGCGCTGGCCGCCCTGCGCACCGTCGAGTTGCACGGCCGGATCGCGCTGCACGGCCGGATCGCGCTGCACTTCGTGGCCAGCGAGGAGGACGGTGGGCTGGGCGCGTTCGCCACCCTGCGCCGCGGACATCGTGGCGACGCCTGCCTGATCCCGGAGCCGACCGCGCTCGACCTGATCACCGCCAACTGCGGGGCATTGACCTTCGAACTGCTGGTGCCGGGTGCGGCGGCGCACGGGTCGATGCGGACCTCGGGCGTCAGTGCGATCGAGAAGTTCCTGCCGCTGTTCGCCGGGTTGCAGACGCTGGAGGCTGCCCGGAACGCCTCGCCGGACCCGCTGCTGGCCGGCTATGAGATCGCCGCGCCGTTGTCGATCGGGCAGCTTTCTTCGGGTGATTGGCCCAGTACGGTGCCGGATCTGCTGATCGCGAAAGGCCGGTACGGGGTGCTGCTGGACGAGGATCCGTCAGCGGCTCGTGCCGCGTTCGAGCAGCGGGTGGCCGAGGTGTGCGCCGCCGACCCGTGGCTGCGCGGCCACCCGGCCACCGTGCGCTGGAGCGGTGGGCAGTTCGCCAGCGGCCGGCTGCCGGCCGGCCATCCACTGCGGGACGTGGTGGCCTCGGCGCACGCCGACACCGCCGGCTCCGGCCGACCTTCAGAGCACGGTGCGCCGTACGGCAGCGACCTGCGGCTGTACGCGGGCGCCGGCATCCCGACCCTGCACTACGGCCCCGGCGCTCCGTCCGACGCGCACACCTCGCACGAGCGCGTGTCGCTGGCCGATACCGTGCAGACCGCCCGCACCCTGATCGTGGCCGCGCTGCGGCTCACCGGCAGCTCCGGCTAGGGCTACCAGATACTGGCTTGCATCAAAGCCGGGGACGCCGCGCTCACCGTGTCGGAGGCAGCCTCCAGGTACCGAGCACTGCCGTTGCTACCGATGCCGGAGGCGACGAAGGTGTGGGGACCCAACACGCTCATCCGGACACTCGCGCTGAACGTGCCGGTCGACGACGCCCCGACGTTGGTCATCAGCGTGACCGGACCGGGGTAGTACCCGATGGTGATCGGGGCCCCCGGGGCGTATCCGCCACCGCTGACAGTGACGAGCTGGCTGAGCGTAGTGGTGGCCGGCACGCCCTGCAGCGTCCCATTGCTCGCCGGCAAACTCTTCGGCAGCGGTACCGACGACTTCGGCTCCACGCTCAGCGTGAACTTCTGCGTGCTGTAGCCCACGGAGTTGGTGGCGGTGAAGGTCAGCGAGAACGTCGTGCTGGCGGTTATTCCGCTCACGCAGCCGGACAACGCCGCGGTGTCGTCGCCGTTGTCGTGGAACGTGACGCCACTCGGCAGCTTGCCGCTCTCGGTGATGTGGGTGGTGCCGGACGCGGGTGGCGCCGTGGTGGTGGCCGAGAATAACGGGCACGGCTGCCCAGTCATGAAGGTGGTGTTGTTCGGGCTGGTGAACACCGGCGGTGCGTTCACGGTGAGCGTGAAGCTCTGCGTGGTTGCCGGAGCGGCACCGTTGTTTGCCTTGATCGTTAGGGTAAAGGTGCCACTGATGGTCGGCGTGCCGGACAGCGTCGCCGTTCCGTCGCCGTTGTCGTGGAACGTCACGCCGCTCGGCAGCGCACCGGTCTCAGTCAGCGCCGGCGGCGTCGGGAAGCCACCGGAGGTGGTGACCGTGAACGTACCGGCGTGACCCACCGTGAAAGTTACCTGCTGGGCGCTGGTGATCACCGGCGAGGCCGACACCGTCAGGGTGAACACTCGGTCGGCGTGGCCCACCGCGTTGGTCGCGGTCAGCGTCAGCGCGTAGGACCCGCCGGTGCCGGCCGCCGGAGTCCCGGACAGGATCGCGGTGCCGTCACCGTTGTCGGCGAAGGTCACCCCGGACGGCAGCGAGCCCACCTCGGTCAGCGTGGTCGCCACCGGGTATCCGGCGTGCGCGGTCACCGTGAAGGTGCCGGCCGAGCCCTCCGCAAGCGTCGCATTGTTGGCGCTGGTGATCACCGGCAGCTCGGTCACGGTCAGCGTGAAGCTCTGCGTCGTGTTTGGCGGCACCCCGTTGCTGGCCGTGACCGTCACCGAGTACGACCCGCCGCTACCCGCGGCCGGCGTGCCGGCCAGGGTGGCGGTGCCGTCACCGTTGTCGGTGAAGGTCACCCCGGACGGCAGGGCACCGCTCTCGGTGATCGTGGTCGCCGCGGGGCTACCCGGCGTGCTGGTCACCGTGAAGGTGCCGGCCGAACCGACCGCGAAGGTGGTGTGGTCGGCGCTGGTGATCACCGGCGAAGCGCTAATGGTCAGGGTGAACGCCTGATCGGTGTGGCCGGCCGCGTTGATCGCGCTCAGCGTCATCGGGTAACTGCCGCCGGTGCCGGCCGCCGGCGTACCGGCCAGCGTCGCCGTCCCGTCACCGTTGTCGGTGAAGGTCATGCCGGACGGCAGGCTGCCGGTCTCGGTGATCGCGGTGCTCGTCGGGAAACCTGCCCTAGTGGTCACCGTGAACGAGCCCGCCGTACCCACCGCGAAGGTGGTGTGGTCGGAGCTGGTGATCCCCGGCAGTTCGGTCACCGTCAACCCGTACGTCTGCGTCCCGTTCGGCGGCACCCCGTTGTTGGCGGTCAGCGTCACGGCGTAGATGCCGCCGGTGCCCGCGGCCGGCGTGCCGGCCAGGGTGGCGGTGCCGTCACCGTTGTCGGTGAAGGTCACGCCCGACGGCAGCGAACCGGTCTCGGTGATCGAGGTGCTGGCCGGGAACCCGGCGTTCGTGGTCACCGTGAAGGTGCCGGCCGAACCGACCGCGAAGGTGGAGTGGTCGGCGCTGGTGATGCTCGGCAGTTCGGTCACGGTCAGCGTGAAGTTCTGCGTCGCGTTCGGCGGCACGCCGTTGCTGGCCGTGAAGGTCAGCGCGTACGTGCCACCGGTGCCCGCGACCGGCGTGCCGGCCAGGGTGGCGGTGCCGTCACCGTTGTCGGTGAAGGTCACGCCGGGCGGCAGGCTGCCGGTCTCGGTGATGGTGGTCGCCGCCGGGTTGCCCGGCGTGGTGGTCACCGTGAACGAACCGGCCGTACCCGCCGCGAAGGTGGCGTGGTCGGTGCTGGTGATCACCGGCGAGGAGTTCACCGTGGCGGTGAAGGACTGGGTGGCGTTCGGCAGCACCCCGTTGCCGGCGGTGATGGTGAAGGTGAACGTCCCACTGGTGCTCGGCGTGCCGCCCACCGTGGCGGTGCCGTCACCATTGTCGGTGAAGGTCATGCCCGGCGGCAGGCTGCCGGTCTCGGACAACGCCGGCGTCGGGGCGCCGGTGGTCGTCACCGTGAACGCAGCCGCCGTGCCTTTGACGAAGCTGGCGTGGTCGGCGCTGGTGATCTGCGGCGGGGTATTCACCGTCAGGGTGAAGGTCTGCGTCGCATCCGGCGCCACCCCGTTGCTCCCCGTGATGGTGATCGTGTACACCCCGCCACTGCCCGCGTTCGGCGTTCCGGTGATGGTCGCGGTGCCGTCACCGTTATCGAGAAAGGCAATTCCGGACGGCAACGTGCCGGTCTTGGTCAGCGTTGTCGAGCCAGGGTTGCCGGCCGTCGTGGTCACCGTGAAGCTGGCCGCCGAACCCACCGAAAAGGTGGCGTGGTCGGCGCTGGTGATCACCGGCGGTGCCAGCACGGTCAGCGTGAACGACTGGGTCGAAGGCGCGGCCATCCCGCCCACCCCGGTCGCGGTGATGGTGATCGGATAGGTCCCGCCGGTACCGGACGCCGGCGTGCCGGCCAGGGTGGCGGTGCCGTCCCCGTTGTCAATAAAACTAACCCCGGACGGCAACGAGCCGGATTCGGTCAGGCCGGTCGTGGTCGGATATCCAGCCGTCGTGGTCACCGCGAACGAGCCCGCCGAACCCACCGAGAAGGTCGTGTGGTCAGCGCTGGTGATCACCGGCGAGTCGTCCACGTACAGGGTGAAGTTCTCCGACGCCGAGCCGACCGAGTTGGTCGCCGTCAGGGTGAACTGGTAGGTCCCGGCGCTGCCGGCCGGTGGAGTGCCGGTCAGCGTGCCGGTGCCGTTCCCGTCATCGGTCAGCGTCAACCAGGCCGGGAACTGCGCTCCGGTCCGGCTCAGAGTCGGGCTTGGGTAACCGGCCGTGGCGAAGTAGAACGAACCGGCCGAGCCCACCACGAAGGTGGTGTGGTCGGGACCGCCGAAGCTCGGCGGCGAAATCACGTTCAGCGTTGCATAGGCGGTGGTGGCAGTGCCGGCCGCGTTGCTGAACACCGCCCAGAACCGACGGCCGTTGTCAGCGGCCGTAGGCGTGAAGGTATAGCTGGTGCTGGTTGCGCCGGGGATATCGGCGCCCTGGCGACCGACCGAACCCTGCCATTGCACCGTCGGGGCCGGCACCCCGGACGCCGCCGCGGTGAAGGTCACCGGGTTACCCGGCATCACCGTCTGGTCGGTGGGATCGAGCGTGACCACCGGCGCTTGGGGGATGACGGCGGTGGCGCTGCCGTGATCGAGGGTGGCGACCACGTGGCCGGCACCGCATGCTGAGCCGCAGCCGTACGTCGTGGTGGCCGACGCGGCGCTGAGGTTCGAGGAGGAAGGCGTAACGGTGGCACCGGCCGGCTGCGGGTCGGTCCAGCTCACCGGCAGGCCGTCGAAGGCACCGAGCTGCGCGGGATCCACCACCGCACCGGCGGAATCCTGGGTCAACGTTGCGGTGACGGTCGAACTCGCCATCCGGCCGACCGCGGTCAGCGGGCTGGCCGAGGCGGTCAGCACCAGCCGCGGCGACACGGTCGGCCCACCGGACGCGGTGTCGCAGCCGGTGGTGCCGGGCCCGGCGTTGCAGCCCCACCAGTTCTCGGTCGCGTTCACCGCCGCACCGCCGGCCGACGACACCGCGGAGCCGCTGGCTGCGGTGTTGCCGGTGAACCGGTTGTAGTGCAGCGCGGCCGAGCCGCCATCGACCGCAACCGCGCCACCCGCACCGGTGCCGGCTGAGTCGCCGGTGAAGGTGCTGCCGGTGATGCTCAGCTGCTCCCCACCGGCGATTCCCAGTGCCTGGTAGTAGATCCCCGAGCCGTCGCTGTTGCCGGAGGAGTTGCCGGTGATCGTGGAATTGTCGATGCTCAGAGAGCCGCCGATGAACTGCACCCCGCCGCCGGGAAGGCCGCCCGAGCCGGCGGCATCGGTCTGGTTGCCGGTGATCGTGCTGTCGCTGATCGTCAGGCTGTCCAGGCTGGAGCTGTAGCCGGAACCGGCGATGATGCCGCCCCCGCCATAGGTGTCATCGCTGCCGCCGCGCAGCGTCACCCCGGAGATGCTGGTGCTGATCCCGCCGGTCAGGTTGTAGTCGAGTTCCAGCACCCGGTTCAAACCACCGGCATCGATCACGGTGCTGGCCGCACCCGCACCGGCGAGGGTGATGTTCTGGCCCGGCCCACGACCGAGCCGCAGCTCACCATTGGTCAGCTCATAGACACCGGCCGGCACCTCGATCGTCACGTCCCCGCCGATGTTGTCGGCCAGGCAGGTCGCCTCACGCAGGCTCAGCGCCCCCCGCGGAGCGACGATGCCCACATCGCCACAGGCACCGGCATCGGCGCTGACATCGGCGGTCGTCGAGACGGTCAGGACGGTCCCCGCGACAGCCGACGGCAGGGCAACCAATTGACCGGCCAACGCCAGGCCCAATGCCAGACCAGCAGTACCCAGCCGACGGAACGATGAACAGCGCTGCATGAAGATGTCCTCTGGTCCGGTGAATCGAGCTACCCGATTGGTCTGGTGAATCGGGTTGCCCGATGGTCCGGTGAATCGAGCTACCCGAGCGGAAGCGTCAAGACAGCCGGCCTTCCGTCGCCCCCGCGCTCAGGCATGGCAGATATCCAGCAGGCACTTAACTGGAACGTCGTTATACAGACCCGAACCCCGTTTGACCAGATCTTGCGCCGAGGGGCGTTTTATGCCATGCGCTTCGCCGGTTAGGTGATCTTTGCCAGACGCCTTGTAGGGATTTCACAGCGTTCGGCCGGTGTTTGCTTAGCTATTGACGGACCTACACCGTCAGTCCAGACTGTCCGCACCGCCCAACAAGGGCGATTCATCTCGACCGCA
This sequence comes from Jatrophihabitans sp., assembly GCA_035763985.1. Lineage (GTDB taxonomy): Bacteria > Actinomycetota > Actinomycetes > Mycobacteriales > Jatrophihabitantaceae > Jatrophihabitans_A. The sequence goes on from DASUAC010000204.1 coordinate 6,601, forward strand.
TGACGTTGCCCCGTCTTGTCCAGCTCAGGTGCTTTGCGCGTCTATTTGACGTGCCTTCGGTTGGGCCAGGCCAGGTGCCGGGTGCCGACCTGCATGGGGGAATCATGGCCTCTCCCGTCCGCACGCCTGGTTTTCTCCGGCCCCGCCGGACCAGGCTTCTCCCGTCTCGCTGGACCCGGCTTCTCCGGTCCCGCTGGATCAGGGCGATCACGGCCCTGCTGCTGGTGGTATCCGTCCTGACCGGGCAGCCCGCGGGGTTGCCCGGAGGGCTGCCGCGGGCCGCGGCGGTGGATGCCTCGTGCACGGACAGTTCGTTGCCGCCGCCCAGCTACACCGAGGCGGATCCGGGCGTGACGACGGTGATCCAACAGGATGGCGGGACGGTGGAGGTGCCGGCCGGCGCGGTCACCGCGCCCACCACCATCACGGCGGAGTCGCTGTGCGCCTCCGACCTGGCGCCGCTGGACCCGGGCATGACGGACGTGACCGGCGGCCCGCGGGACGGTTACCGGTTCACCCCGCACATGACCTTCGACGATGACGTGCACATCACGGTGCCGTACGACGCGTCGTTGATTCCGGCCGGGTTGTCCGGTCAGGACGTGCAGATCTACTACTACGACACCACTCAGTTGCAGTGGCTGCCGCTGGCTCGTTCGAACCTGGATCAGACCACCGACCATGTGGATAGCCTGTCCACCCACTTCACCGACTTCATCGCGGCGACGGTGACGGTGCCGGACTCGCCGGAGAACGTGAACTTCGACCCGACCAGCATCAAGGGCCTGAAGGCGGCCGATCCGTCGGCGGGGGTGGACCTGATCGACCCGCCGGCCGGCAACAGCCAGGGTGACGCGGAGCTCTCCTACCCGATCGACCTGCCCAAGGGCCGGCAGGACATGGCCCCGTCGCTGCAGCTGAGCTACTCCTCGGCCGCCGGGGATGGCTGGCTCGGCGTGGGCTGGGACCTGTCGGTGCCGAGCGTCTCGATCGACACCCGCTGGGGCGTGCCGCGCTACGACCCGGCGAACGAGACCGAGACCTACCTGGTCGGCGATCAGCAACTGACCCCGCTCGCCACCCGCGGAACACCCCAACCTCGCTCGGCCGAGAAGACGTTCCATCCCCGGATCGAGGGCGCCTTCGACACGATCGTGCGGCACGGCAACTCGCCGGCCAACTACTGGTGGGAGGTCACCGACAAGGACGGCACCCGCTCGTTCTACGGCGGGGACCCGGAGAACGGGCCGGTGGCCGCCGCCCAATTGGCCGATGATCACGGCAACATCTTCCGCTGGGCGCTGCGGGAAACGCGCGATCTGCATGGCAACGCGGTGCATTACGAATACCAGACGGTGACCGATGCCGGCGTGGCCGGCGGCACCGTACCCGGCCGGCAGTTGTACCTGCGCAGCATCGACTACACCGGCGGCGTCGGGGTCGCCGGGCCGTACACCGTCACCTTCTACCGGGACAGTGAGCAGTCCGGCTACACCCGCCGTCCAGATGTGACCATCGACGCCCGCGGCGGTTTCAAGATGGTCACCGCCGAACTGCTGTCAAAGATCGTCGTCGCTTTCCAAGGCCAAACCGTGCGCAGCTACGACCTGGCCTACACCGAGGGCGCGTTCCACAAGCAACTGTTGTCCTCGGTCACCCAGCGCGGCGCCAACGGCACCTCGCTGGGCACCCACACCTTCAGCTACTACAACGACATTCAGGATTCCTCCGGTAATTACGATGCGTTCTCGGCCCCGGTGAACTGGCAGGTCGGTGCCGACGGGGTGACCGCCGGGCTGCTCGGTCACGGCCAGGCGAGTGCGCTGTCCGGGTCGCTGTCCACCAGCGTGGATGGCCATCTGTATGTCGGCCTCAACTATGCGACGCCGAGCAAGTACGTCAGCGCGGGCGCCAAGGTCGGCTACACCCACACCACCACCGATGGTGAGCTCGCGCTGGTCGACCTGAACGGCGACGACCTGCCGGACAAGGTGTTCAAGACCGGCGGCGGGGTATCGGTGCGTTTCAACACCTCCGGCCCGGACGGCTCCACCGACTACGGGCCGCCGATCGCCCTGCCGACCCTGCCGGCCATCTCCAAGGAGAAGTCCGACATGGACTCCTACGGGCCGGAGGTCTACCTCACCGTCAACGCCTTCACCAATCACAGCGACACCTTCACCGAGGACACCACCTACTTCAGCGACGTCAACGGCGACGGGCTGATGGATCTGGTGAACGACGGCACCGTGCTGTTCAACCACCTCGATGCCAGCGGCGTGCCGACCTTTACCGCCGACAGCAACGACACCCCGGTGCCGATCGGCGCCGGCGTCCTGGACTCCAGCGGGCTGGTGCAGGACTTCTCCGACATCAAGGCCCAGCAGGATGCCAACAACCCGCCGGTCGACGTGCTGCGCCGCTGGGTGGCGCCCTTCACCGGATCGGTGGCGGTGACCGGTGACGTGGCGCTGATCCAGGACACCAGCTCAGCACGCGCCTCCTATGTCGGCGCCGACGGCGTGCGGGTGGCCATCCAGCACAATGACTCGGAGGTGTGGTCCACCCTGATCGGCGCCACCGACTATTCGGCCAAGCCGCCGACCGGAGTCAGCTCGATCGCGGTGACCAAGGGCGACCGGCTTTACTTCCGGGTCGGCTCCCAGTCGGACGGCGCCTACGACCAGGTGTCCTGGGATCCGGTCATCCAGTATGTCGATGCCAACGGGGCGGCACTGGCGGCTGCACCCGATGCCAACGGACTGGATGCCTACCGTTACCAGGCATCGGCGGACTTCACGCTCGCCGGCCGCAGCGGCACCAATGTGCAGGCGCCGCTGAACGGCACCGTGCGGCTGGCCGGCACGCTGCACAAGAGCGGCAGCACCAGTGACGACATCACCGTGCAGGTGACCAAGAACGGCCAGGTGGTCGGCAGCTGGCCGATCACCGCCGACAGCACCGGTGACACCTCGACCCAGACCGACATCACCGTCGCCAAGCAGGACACCCTTGCGCTGAGCATCAAGTCGGCCTCACCGATCGACCTGACCAAGCTGAGCTGGTCGCCGAACCTGTACTACCTCAGCTCCCCCGACGTCAGCACGGTCACCGACAGCTCCGGCAATCCGCTGATCCAGCTGCATCCGCCGTTCGACGTCGACAACTACCCGACCGACAACCTGACCGCACCGCAGCAGCCTTGGCTTGCCAATTTCACTGGGAGTGCCACGGTGAACGCGGACGTCTCGCTGGCGTCCAGCGCGACCGGTTCGATCACCGTCACCGCCAAGCGCTCGGGCCAGCGCGTGGGCGGCTGCACCGTCGCCGTCAGCGGCACCACCGGCAGCTGCTCGTTCCCGATCTCCTTCACCAGCGGCGACCCGATCTACGTCGACTATTCGGTGACTGACCCGGCGCTGCGAGCCAAGATCTCGTCCACTCATGCCTACTTCATGATCGGGCGCGTCGGAACGGACCTTCCCAGCGCGCTGCACGGTGCGGCGGATCAAGGCCTGCTCGCGGCGCCGTACCGCGGTTGGACGTACGTCGGCTACAACGCCGCCGGCGTTCGGTCCGGCCAGCCGGTGGTTGAGACCGACCTGAGCCAGACCTTCGACCAGAACTCGACCTATGACCCCCGCACCGCCAAGGCGTATCCGTTCCTGCCCTTCTCGGATAAGGGTTCCTGGCAGGGTGGCGACGATTCGGCCTGGGTCAAGGCTTCGACCATGAGCAGTTCCCGGGAGGGCCTGGACAGCATCGGCGTGCCGACGGCGAGTACGGTGGCCGGCGCGCGGGCGGTTTCCCGGCTCAGCCACACCACTCAGGACACGATCGGCGCCGGGGTGTCCTACCTGTCCGGCTCCACCTCGACCGGCAGCACCGCGAGCGACGTGGACTTCCTGGATCTGAACGGCGACCGGTTCCCGGACATCGTCAGCAACGGCGAGGTGCAGTACACCACCGCGACCGGTGGCCTGGATCCGAGCAGCGTAGCGGTGCCCGGTTTGGGGAGCCCGCGGGACAGCGATGCCTCGGCGACCAACGTCGGGGTGGGCGGCAGCCCGGCGCATTTCACCGCCAACGGCCGCGGTGAGGTGGACACCGCCGACCAGGCAGCGACCCAGGGCAACAAGACCGGCAGTCAGATGGCGGACCTTGGCCTGAATGCCAGCCTGGGCAAGGGAACTTCCACTCCCAATCACGACCTGCTCGACATCAACGGCGACGGATTGCCCGATGTGGTAAGCCGAAACGGCGACACGCTGATGGTGGCGCTGAACCTCGGCTACAGCTTCGCACCGGCCGAACCGTGGGGCACCGCGGCCATCAACAAGGGCGCGAGCGAGGACGGCTCGATCGGCCCCACCCTGGGCTTCAACGACGGCATCTACGGATTCGGCGGCGGCGTGTCGCTGAGCAAGAACAAGTCGCAGACCAGCGCAACCCTGGAAGACGTCAACGGCGACGGGCTGCTGGACCGAGTGCTGCCCGGTGGCAGTGGCGGGATGCAGGTCGGGCTGAACACCGGCGATGGCTTCGCCGCCCCGGTGGCCTGGAACGGGGCGATCGACGGTGGCTGCGCCGATGACGCCAGCGTCGGGCTGGCCGACATCGACTGGGACCACGCTCGGCTGTGCTCCGGCACCACCAGTTATGGTGCGGGCGCCTACTTCACCGTCACCGTCCCGCTGTGCGGCGTGAACTGCTACCTGATCATCAACCCCGGCGCCGACACCGAACAGTCGATGGCCCGGGACGAGGCCAGCCTGAACGACATCAACGGTGACGGCTACGCCGATCACCTGACCAGCTCGGACGACGGCACGCTGAAGGTGGCGCTCAACCGGACCGGCCGCACCAACCTGCTCAAGTCGGTGTCCCGGCCGCTCGGTGCCTCGTTCACCATGGACTACACCCGGGACGGCAACACCACCGCCAACCCGACCTCACGCTGGGTGCTGAGCACGGTCACCGTCAACGACGGGCACACCGGTGACGGCGCGGACGTCCAGGCGACCACTTACACCTACACCAGTGGCGTCTACAGCCGGCGGGAGCGGGAGTTCTACGGCTACAGCCAGGTGACCGCACAGCAGCTGGACACCCAGAACAGCAATGCGGTCTACCGCAAGGTCGTCCATGACTTCGCGACCGACAGCTACTACACCCATGGCCTGTCGCTGCGCGACCGCACCTACGACGCCGGCGGCCGGCTGTTCGCCGACACCCAGAACACCTATGTGCTGCGCGATGTCACCAGCGGAGCCGAGCCGGCCGACGGCTCCAGCACCACCGCCACGATCTTCCCGATGCTGACCCGCACTGACGAGCGGTTCAACGAGGGCGGGACGCGGGCGGCCAAGAGCACCGCGACCATCAACCACTACGACTCCTACGGCGATATCGACGTCTACACCGACCTCGGGGACACCGGCACGGCCGACGATGTGGTCGCCAACGTCGGCTACACCACCTGCGCGGACACCGGCGTGCGGGCGGCGAATTCGATCGTGGTCACCGGCGGCGGAACCTCGATGCGCCATCGCGAATCGGACGTGGACTGCGCCACCGGCGACATCACCGAGGTCCGCCAATACCTCGTCGACGGCAGCGCGGCGGTCACCGATCTCACTTACACCGCCGACGGAAACATCGCCACGGTGACCGGTCCAGGGAACGCCAACGGTCAGCGATACACCGAGACCTACGACTACGACCCAACGCTGCGTACCTACGTCGAGAAGATCAGCGACAGCTACGGGCTGACCTCGAGTTCGACGCACGATCTGCGGTTCGGCACCGTGCTGAGCCAGACCGATGAGAACAACAACGTAGAGAGCTTCACCTACGACGAGTTCGGTCGCCAGACCAGCGTGACCGGGCCGTACGAGCAGGGCAGCGGCACCGCGACGATCACCTTCGAGTACCACCCGGAGGCGACCACGCCGTGGGCGATCACCCGGCACCTGGACAAGTACCGCAGCCCGACCGACACGATCGACACGGTCACCTTCATGGATGGGCTTGGCCGGGTGATCCAGACCAAGAAGGACGCCACCGTCTTCAACGGCACCGCCGGCGGACAGGACGTGATGACGGTCAGCGGAGCCGTCACGTACGACGCGTTCGGCCGGCAGACCGCAACCCGCTACCCGATCACCGAGCCGCTGGGCACGGCCGGCACCTTCAATCCCGGCGTGGACACCGTGGCGCCCACGGTCACCAGCTACGACGTTCTCGACCGGGTCACCAAGACCACCTTCCCGGACAACACCACGACCGGCAATGCCTACGGCTTCGGCACCGACCGTTCCGGCATCACCCAGTTCCAGCAGACCGTGACCGACGCCAACGGGCATCAGAAGTTCTACTACCGCGACGTCCGGGAGCAGTTGACCAGCCTGAAGGAACTGCACACGCCGGCCAGCGGCAGCCAGCAGACGATCTGGACCAGCTATGCCTACGATCCGCTCGGCGAACTGGTCACCGTGCGGGACAACGGCAGCAACTACACCCGGCAGAGCTTCGACATGCTCGGCCGGCGCACCGTGGTCGACAATCCTGACACCGGCAGGACCGAGACGACCTACGACCTGGCATCGAACCCGACCGATGTAGTCACCGCGAACCTGCAGGCCGCCAACCAGCAGATCGTCTACGGCTACGACTTCGACCGGCTGACGTCGATCAGCTATCCGAACTTCCCGGCCAACAATGTCAGCTACACCTACGGCGCACCCGGGGCGAGCGACAACCGGGCCGGCCGGATCACCCACGTGGTGGATCAGTCCGGCAGCGAGGACCGCTACTACGGCAAGCTCGGTGAGACCACCAAGGAAGTAAGGACGATCGTCGGCTTCACCGGCAGCTCGCCGAAGACCTACACCACGTCCTACCTCTACGACACGTTCGGGCGGATGCAGCAACTGACCTATCCGGACGGCGAGGTTCTCACCTATTCCTACGACTCCGGTGGCATGGTGCGTGCCGCGAGCGGGGTGAAGGAGGGCACCACCTATCACTACGTCAACCGGCTGGAGTACGACAAGTTCGGCCAGCAGGCGTTTCTGGAGGACGGCAACGGCGTCCAGACCAGCTACACCTACGACCCGGTGATGGACCGGCTCAGCAACCAGACGGCCGGGCCGCTGATTGTCAACAAGCAGAACCTGGGCAATTTCGAGAACCAGTCCTACACCTACGACAACGTCGGTAGCGTCACCTCGACCGCCAACAACATCGCGGTGCCGCCGGCGCCGAGCCTGGGTGGGCCGTCATCGCAGACCTTCAACTACGACGACCTGGACCGGCTGACCAGCGCGTCCGGCTCCTACCAGTACACGGACAAGACCAACAGCTACACCTATGCGATGACCTACGACAACCTGCACAACATCACGTCGAAGGCGCAGACCAACACGATCACCGAGACGTCCGGGACTCCGGTCACCCAAGGCAAGACCACCTACTCGCTCGGCTACGCCTACACCGGCGTGCAGCCACACGCGCCGAGCCACATCGGCACCCAGACCTACACCTACGACGCCAACGGAAACCAGACCGGCTGGACCGACGACGGCAACGGGCAACAGCGAACCATTGTCTGGGACGACGCGAACCGGATCCAGAGCATCACCGACGTCGGCGGCGGCGAGCAGGACTACAGGTACGACGATGCCGGCCAGCGCATGATCAAGAAGAGGTCGAACGGCGAGGAAACCGACTACGTCAACCAGTATTTCTCCACCCACGCAGGCCAGAACAGTACCAAGAACATCTTCATCGGTACCGAGCGGATAGCAGCCAAGATGGTGAAGGACCATTCCTTCGAGAAGGACAGCTACTACTTCCACTCCGACCATCTGTCCAGCAACAACTACGTCACCGACGCCAACGGGAAGCTCTACGAGCATCTCGAATATTTCCCATCCGGCGAAAGCTGGGTCGAGGAGAAGAGCAACAGCCAGCAGAACCCCGGCTTCGACACCTCATACGAGTTCGCCGGCAAGGAACTGGACGAGGAAACCCAGCTCTACTACTACGGCGCCCGGTATTACGACCCGCGCACCTCGGTATGGGAAAGCCCAGACCCGGCGCTGCCCGACAACCTCGCCAAGCTACCGGGGAAGGACACCGCGGCGGTGCGCGGCCCTGACGAGGACTCGAG
>DASUAC010000205.1:0-4292 GCA_035763985.1 Jatrophihabitans sp.
CCACTCCCGGCTGCGTTTGCCCGGCCGGTACGGCGAGTCCAGCCGCTTGGCCATCACCCCTTCCAGGCCGAGTTCCTTGCTGGTCCGCACCGCCTCCGCGCCGGTGCCGGAGAAGGCAGCCGGGGTGCGCCAGGACGGGCCGTCCAGCTTGAGCCGCTCCAGCCGGTCCCGGCGCTCGGCGTAGGGCAGCGTGAGCAGCGGTTGGCCCGCGTAATGGAGCAGGTCGAAGGCCAGCAGCACCACCGGCCGGCTCTTCGACAACGCGGCGGCCTGGGTCGCCGAGCCGATGTGCATCCGGTCCTGCAGCAGCCGGAAGCTGGGCCGGCCGGCCTGGTCGAAGGCGACGATCTCGCCGTCCAGGATGACCTGTTCGTCGCCGAACACCTCGGCCAACGGGAGCAATTCGGGGTAGCTGACGGTGACGTCCCGGTCGTTGCGGCTGTAGATGGTCAGCTGGCCGCGGTCGACCCGGACGATCGCCCGCATGCCGTCCCACTTCATCTCGTACGCCCAGCGGTCGTCCTGGACGGCGGGCGGCAGCTCACCCAGGGTCGCCAGCATCGGCGCCAGGTACTTCGGCAACGGCGCGCGGCCCGGGTCTGTCGTATGACGATCCGCCATGGCATCCATGGTGCCCGAAGATCGGCCCGGCCAACTGCTCAACTCGCGCGCCGGCCTGCCGAAGGGAAGGCTTAAGGAGTCTTCCGTGCCGGCTTGCCGGTCGGGGACGGGGCAGGAGGCCAGCGTGCTGGGAGTTCGAGGCGCCCGGTCACAGGTCGAAACGACCTGGCAGCCGTGTTATGAATTGGCCGCGCACCCTCCCGAGAGCGCTCTCAGCGAGCATGCCCGATGTATCGAGGAACGGCTCTACTACAGCCTGAACGGCCTGCTCGACGAGGCCAGGACGCTCGCCGCGGCGGCGCACCGGGCCGGGCAGCCCGAGGTGGCCGCGCAGGCCGAACTGGTCGCGCTCGAGGTGAACAGCCGGTGCGGCGACTCGGCCTCGGCCAGGCAGGAGTTGCTGGCGTTGCTGGACCGGGTACCGGCCGGCTCCGCGGTGACCGGACGGATCCGGATGGTGCTGGCCACCACCTCGGACCGGCTCGGCGAGCGCACCCAGGCCGGCCGCTGGATCCGCCAGGCGCTGGCCGAGTGGCCGGACGGCCAGGCGCTGCACTGGCGGGCCGAGGCGCTGATGGTCTCGGCGTTGATCGGGATGAGTCAGACCAACCTCGACTACAGCCTGGTGCATCACGCGGCGGCCGAGGTCAGCGCGCACGGCGACCGGCTGCTGCTGGCGGCCACCCTGGCCAACTTCGCCGAGGTGTCGGCCGAGTGCGGCGACCTGGCCATCTCCGCGGAGTTCGCCGACGCCGCCGCGGCCCTGCTGCGGCGTCACCCGGAGCTGGTCTCCACGCTGACCCTGGATTCGATCGGCCGGGCCCGGCTGGCCCTCGGCGAGCTGAACATCGCGCACTACTGCCTGGAATATGCCCTGGAGCTGGAGGAACGGCTGCACTGCACCGACGTGCAGGGCGATCCGTGGCTGACCTTCGCCGAGGTCAAGCTCGCCCTGGGCCAGCCGGAGCAGGCCTGGGCGATGCTGGAGCACCCGCGCCGTACCGGCTGGGCCGCCAAGTGTTCCTGGACCCGGTGCCGTGACCTGAAACTGCGCGCCGAGGTGCTGGCCGCCCAGCAGCAGTGGCAACCGGCGTACCAGGCGATCCGGGAACACCTGGAGATCTACCAGCTGCTGCGCTCGGTGGAGGGCGACCGGGCGGTCGCCGAGATCAGCACCGTGCAGCTGGCCGACGAAGAGCGCCGGCGCGCCGCGGAGTTCGAGAAGCTGGCGCTGACCGATCCGCTGACCGGCATCGCCAACCGCCGCCGGGTCGAGCGCTGGCTGGCCGAGGTCGCCGAGGCGGACACCGGACGGGTCTCGCTGGCGATCATCGACCTGGACCACTTCAAGCGGGTCAACGACAGCTACTCCCACGAGACCGGTGACGAGGTGCTGCGCCGGGTGGCGACGGTGCTGGAGGAGACCGGTGCCGGCGCCGATACGCTGATCGGCCGGCTGGGCGGCGAGGAGTTCGTCCAGCTGAGCCGGGGCATCACCCGCACCGAGGCGATCGAGCGGGCCGAGCAGTTGCTGCACCGGCTGCGGCTGCTGAGCCTGGACTCGATCGAGCCCGGGCTGCAGGTGACCGCGAGCATCGGCATCGCGTTCGGCGACCCGGCGGCACCCGCCGAGCTGCTGCGGGCGGCGGATCGCTGCCTGTACGCGGCCAAGCGGGCCGGCCGGGACCAGGTGGTGGTGGAGCCGATGGGTGGATTGGTCCGCGGCCTGCCGAGCTGAGTTCAACCGTCCTTTGACATTACGGTCGTAAGACTCGATTCGGCAGATTTCCTCGGCAGATTCGTGCCGGGGGTGGTCGCACCCTGTAGCGTGCGGATTACCCAACAGCGCGGGCCCAGACAGACAGGTAGGACGATGGTTCGTCCCGCACCTGGCGAGCCGGTCGAGCAGCGGTTGCTGGCGACAGCGCGTCGCCGGTCCACGCTGATCTCCGAGGTCGGCTCGGCGATGGCCGGATCACTGAACATCCGCCGCTCGGTGCTCCGGCTGCTCGACGTCGTGCGCGCCGAGTTCGCCGACTGGGCGATGCTCGGCCTGCTGGATTCCACCGGTCTACGGATGGATCTCTACGGCGGCAGCGATCTGCGCGACCTCACCGAGATCGCGGTCGCCGAACTCACCGGCTTCCGGACGCTACAGCGGCTGATGCAGACCGGCGAGACCGAACTGCTGCACGTCTCGGTGGGCAGCGCCGCCCCGGACGGGCTGGACGGGTTGATCCCGCATCCGGACCTGCGCGAGCAGGCCCAGGCGCTCCGCCCGGCCGACGCGCTGGGCCTGGCGCTGCTCACCCGCGGGGCGGTGATCGGCTTCCTGGTGTTGCTGCGCGGCGAGGGCCGCGGCTTCACCGTCCGGGACGTCGCCGCGGCCGAGGAGGTGGCCCGGCGCGCTGCCCTGTCGCTGGACTCGGCCCGGTTGTTCCGGGCTCGGGTGGAGCTGACCAGCGCGCTGCAGACAGCGCTGCGGCCACCGTCGCTGCCGAACGTGCCGGGCCTGCGAATGGCCGCCAGCTACCGAGCGGCAGCCGAACACCTCGACATCGGCGGCGACTTCTACGACGCCTTCGGCACGGCCGAAGATCTCTCGGTGGTGTGCGGGTCGGTGCGCGGGCCGGGCATCAGCTCCGCACCGGCCTCCATCCAGACCCGGCAGAGCGTACGCACCGCCGCCCGGTTCTCCCGCCGGCCGGACTCGGTGCTGGGCGCCACCGCGGACGCGCTGCACCAGGAGGTGCCCGACGTCGAGGTCAGCCTGTGCTACGCCCGGGTGCAACTGTCGCCGGGCGGTGGGCACGCGACCATCGACATCGGCAAATGCGGCGGCGTCCAGCCGGTCCTGGTCGGCACCAACGGCGATGTGCAGCCGGTGCGCTTTCCCGAGCTGGCCGATCCGCACGCCTCCGGCTTCGCCCGGATCGAGGTGGAGCGCGGTGACCTGCTGCTACTGGTCACCGGCGGCATCCTGCGGGCCGTCGGGCCGGCCGGCGAGTACCGGCTGGGCCGGCTGCTGCAACTGGCCAGCCGGTACGCCGGCACCGGTGCGCTGGTGCTGGCCGAGGCGCTGGAGCAGGACGTGGTCGACTTCATCGACGGCCGCGGCCACGAGGATCTGTTGGCACTGATCGTCGAGTGCGGCCCGTGACGAGGGAGCTTCCCGAGAAGCGAGCGAGCCGATGGCACCGGTGATCGCGATCGCGGCGGACGGCGTCGAGGAGTTCGCCGAGGCGGTCACCGCGCTGGATCCGGTGGCCGGCCGGGACGTGGTGAGCCGGCTGCTGGCCGACGGCGCCGATCCGATCAGCGTGATCGACCAGGTCGTGGTGCCGTCCCAGCGTCAGGTCGGCCTGCGCTGGCAACGGGCCGAATGGACGGTCGCCCAGCAGCACGCGGCCACCGAGGTGGCGCTGGCTGCCGCCGACGTACTGCGCCGCCACCTGGCCTCGCTGCCGCGGCGGCGTGGCCACGTGTTGCTGGCCTGCGCCGAACGGGAATGGCACGGGCTGCCGGCCATCCTGGTCGCGCTGGCGGTGCGCGCCGCGGGCTGGGAGACCACCGTGCTGGGCACCGGGGTCTCACCGCTGCGGCTGAGCCGCTACCTGCACGAGCTGGGACCGGACGCCACCGCGTTCAGCTGCTCGGTGCTGGGCGCCCTG